>JBLHPA010000031.1:0-23370 GCA_047628235.1 Moritella sp. | reverse complement strand
TACATCATGCCGCCCATACCACCCATACCGCCCATATCAGGCATAGCCGGAGATGCGCTAACAGGTGAGTCAGTGATCATCGCTTCAGTAGTGATCATCAGACCCGCTACAGACGCAGCGAACTGCAGTGCAGAGCGCGTTACCTTAGTTGGATCCAGGATACCCATAGCAATCATGTCGCCATATTCACCCGTACCGGCGTTGTAACCGTAGCTACCAGTACCTTCACGTACGTTGTTAGCAACAACAGACGCTTCATCACCCGAGTTTTTCACGATTTGACGTAATGGCGCTTCCATTGCTTTTAGCGCAACGTTAATGCCGACGGTTTGATCTTGGTTTGCACCTTCCAGACCTTTAAGCGCTGCAGCAGCACGTACCAGAGCAACACCGCCACCAGCAACAACACCTTCTTCAACAGCAGCACGCGTTGCATTTAATGCATCTTCAACCCGGGCTTTTTTCTCTTTCATTTCCATTTCAGTTGCCGCGCCAACTTTAATGACCGCAACACCACCAGACAGTTTTGCAACACGTTCTTGCAGTTTTTCTTTATCGTAGTCAGAAGATGAATCTTCGATTTGTTTACGAATTTGCGCAACACGGCCTTTAATGGTCGCTTCATCACCAATACCATCGATGATAGTCGTTTCATCTTTGGTAATAACGATACGTTTCGCTTGGCCTAGTTCAGCGGTAGTCGCTTTTTCTAGCTCCATGCCAATCTCTTCAGAGATAACAGTACCCGCTGTCAGCATCGCAATATCTTGTAACATTGCTTTACGACGGTCACCAAAACCAGGTGCTTTAACTGCCGCTACTTTAACAATGCCGCGCATGTTGTTCACCACTAATGTTGCCAGTGCTTCACCTTCAAGGTCTTCAGCAATGATCAGCAGTGGTTTCGATGCTTTAGCAACACCTTCAAGCACAGGCAGTAATTCACGGATGTTCGCTATTTTTTTATCGACTAACAAGATAAATGGTGATTCAAGCTCAACCGTACCCGTCTCTTGATTTGTAATGAAATAAGGAGAAAGGTAACCGCGGTCAAACTGCATACCTTCAACAACGTCAAGAGCGTCTTCTAGCGCCTGGCCGTCTTCAACCGTGATCACGCCTTCTTTACCTACTTTTTCCATCGCTTCCGCAATGATGCTACCGACACTTGCATCCGAGTTGGCAGAGATAGTACCAACTTGAGCGATAGCATTCGTATCTGCACAAGGTACTGACAGATTCTTTAATTCAGCAACAGCCGCTTTTACTGCTTGATCGATACCACGTTTCAGATCCATCGGGTTCATGCCAGCAGCAACCGCTTTCAGGCCTTCGTTCACAATAGATTGGGCTAATACTGTTGCAGTCGTTGTTCCGTCACCTGCCGCTTCATTGGCTTGTGAAGCCACTTCTTTGAGCATTTGTGCGCCCATGTTTTCAAACTTGTCTTCTAATTCAATTTCTTTTGCAACTGTCACACCGTCTTTGGTGATCAGTGGTGCGCCGAAGCTTTTATCAATAACAACATTACGACCTTTAGGGCCTAATGTTACTTTAACCGCGTTAGCAAGAATGTTTACGCCATTAAGCATTTTATCACGTGCGTCTAAGCCAAATTTTACGTCTTTAGCAGCCATCTAATTAATCCTTTTAAAAGTCTTTATGAACTGTTTGTTAAGCGAGTGAATATGTTATTTATTAACTGATTCACTCATCATTGTGCTAACTCGTCGTTATTCAACGACAGCCAAAATATCAGCTTCGCTCATGATCAAAACTTCTTTGCCTTCCAGCTTTTCAGTTTTAACACCATATCCTTCACTGAAAATAACGGTATCGCCGACTTTAACATCTAAAGCTCGCACTTCACCGCTATCTAATAAACGACCGTTACCGACAGCAACGACTTCACCACGCGTCGATTTTTCAGCGGATGCACCCGTAAGTACAATACCACCTGCTGATTTAGATTCTTGTTCTTGGCGGCGAACGATCACACGATCGTGTAGTGGACGAATTGTCATTGAGATCTCCTAATGAAATGCTGGTTGTGTATATCAATGGGCGGATAAAATACCGCGCCCACGAGTATGATGTAATATGAATGATATATCGGGGCAACTGCTTTCCAACTCAAGGGAAAAGTTAAAAATAGTTAACAAATTAACTACTAGCGTAGTTTTTAATAGCCATTTCAGCGACTCTAAAGAAAAATCGCTGTTAAAAATGTGAAACAAAACTTTCTGTTCACTAAGAAAAGAGTAAAATAATAACAATCTCACCAATTTCGATCCGGTAACTGACTAGGTATTACTCATTGAAAGATAAACACGGTCTGCTTTCAGCGCCAGTACCTCAAGTGATGAAACAAATGGCTATCCCGATGGGTTATGGCTTATTTGCGATACTGGCATTCAATCTTGTCGATACTTATTTTGTCAGTTTGCTGGGGACAGATGCCTTAGCCGCGATCAGTTTTACCTTTCCCGTTACTTTTTTTGTGTCTGCCCTGGCGATGGGACTCGGAACAGGCTTATCTGCCAGCCTGGCGCGATTACTGGGTGAAGGCAAGCATGAGCACGGTGCCCGATTAACCAGCGATGGTTTATTACTGGCGCTGACAACGGTCATCCTCGTTGCTATCTTAGGCATCAACACCATCGAACCGCTATTTAGCTTATTAGGGGCGACACCCGAATTACTGCCTTACATCCATGACTATATGTTCTATTGGTATGCGGCTATCCCCTTACTGGTTATCCCCATGGTGGGTAATTCCGCGATCCGCGCAACCGGTGACACCAAAACCCCCAGTCGAGTGATGATCATCGCGGGCGCTGTTAATGGCGTGATGGATCCCTTGTTAATTTTTGGTATCGGGCCTTTTCCCGAACTGGGCGTGAAAGGGGCGGCAATCTCTTCCGGTCTGTCCTGGCTGATCACCTTCGTCGTTGCATTACATATATTGCGCTATCGAGAGCAACTGCTGCTGTTAACAAAACCGGTATTAACCGAGATGTTGGCTAACTGGAAAAAAATAGCCCGGATCGGCATGCCAGCATCGGTCACTAACATGCTCAGTCCGGTAAATAATGCATTTATTATGTGGCAATTGACGGCTTACAGTACTACTGCCCTCGCAGCCTATGGCGCAGGCACGCGAATGGAGTCAATTTTGTTGCTTGGTATGATCGCCATTAGCTCAATATTGTCGCCTTTTATCGCGCAAAACTCGGCGGCAAATAAACCGGAACGCTGCCGCCACGCAATCCACCTAGCAATCAAGTATTCACTGCTTTCACAATTTGCCATCTATCTGATCCTGCTTGTTGTTACTGACCCGCTGGCCGCACTTTTCAGTCAAGATAGTGCGGTTATTCATCACCTTAGTCTATACCTTTATATTATCCCTATTTCATTTGGTATGCAGGGTATCACGATGACGGTGGCAGCCAGTTTAAATGGCCTCAATCGACCGCTATTATCACTGGGGCTAAATATATCAAGAACCGTGATGATCATAATAACCACCAGCCTTGGCGCAGTGTTTGCCGGCACGATGGGCATATTTGTGGCGATTGCGATCACCAATATCTTATCCGGTATCATCGCCTTATTTTATGCTAGGCAGATCCGAACTTACCTAAAATAATCAATATTGGCTGGATGACGATTTCCTCGCCAAATAAACCACTGCCTAACCCTTTAGTGGGAGGAATTTTATCCCGCTAAATATAAATAATTCGATCCCTATTAGTAAATCTGAAAAAGGTGATCATCACCTGATTTATTATTCAAAACATCCCGTATTATCCGCGCATATACAAGTTCTTAGCTATACATAAATAACACGTTATGGCTTTCAAAATCGCACGTAATTATTCCAACCTTAACGATAAAAGTAGAGCGCATCAATGACTGTAATGCACCCGAATTTCACTGAAAGCACACGTTTAGAAACCGATTTACTTGGCGCGAAGGCGATACCCAGCGACGCTTATTACGGCATTCATACCTTACGGGCCATGGAAAATTTTCAGATCAGTAATCAAAAAATAGGTGATTGCGTTGAGTTTGTCCGCGGCATGGTGAAAACCAAGAAAGCGGCCGCAATGGCAAATGCAGCATTAGGCACGATCTCACAGGATACTGCCAATGCCATTATCAAGGCGTGTGATACGTTACTGGCCACCGACCGATTTTATGCGCAATTCCCCATCGATGCTTTTCAGGGCGGGGCGGGCACATCGGTAAACATGAATACTAACGAAGTTATCGCCAATATAGCCCTGGAGCAGATGGGACATGCCAAAGGGGCATATAGCCATATTAACCCCAATGATCACGTGAACAAGAGTCAGAGTACCAACGATGCCTATCCGACCGGCTTCCGGGTTGCCTTGTTTGAGCGTACCAATGCAGTTTTAGCCGCGTTAACATCATTAAGTAATACCTTTTTAACCAAGTCTGAAGAGTTCGATGATGTGTTGAAAATGGGCCGTACCCAGTTGCAAGATGCAGTGCCGATGACACTGGGGCAAGAGTTCCGAGCCTTTGGCGTGACCCTGAGAGAAGAAATTAAAAGCATTAAACGCTGCCAAGAGTTATTACTGGAAATCAATCTTGGCGCAACCGCTATTGGCACCGGTTTAAATGCCCCGGCAGGTTACTCTGAGCTGGCGATTAAAAAATTGGCCGAAATCACGGGTCATCCCTTTGTACCGGCAGAAGATCTGGTTGAGGCCACTTCAGACTGCGGTGCGTACGTGATGTTATCCAGCGCTCTCAAACGCTTTGCCATCAAATTATCAAAGATTTGTAATGATCTGCGCCTGCTTTCTTCCGGCCCGCGCACAGGTTTAAATGAAATCAACCTGCCGGAGATGCAGGCCGGATCGTCAATCATGCCCGCTAAAGTTAACCCGGTTATTCCAGAAGTGGTGAACCAGGTTGCCTTTAAAGTATGCGGCAACGATCTTACTATCACCATGGCAGCAGAAGCCGGGCAATTACAGTTAAACGTCATGGAACCAGTTATCGGCCAAAGTTTATTTGAATCGCTGACACTGCTGGAAAATGCCTGTGCCTCGTTAGAGAATAAGTGTGTCAAAGGGATCACTGCCAACCGTCAGGTGTGTCAGGACTTCGTGCTTAACTCGATCGGGATCATCACCTATCTCAATCCCTTCATCGGCCATCACGAAGGTGATACTATCGGTAGAATCTGTGCTGAAACCGGGCGAAATGTGCGTGAAGTCGTATTGGAACGCGGCTTATTGTCAGAGCAACAACTTGATGAGATCTTCTCTATCGAAAACTTGATGAACCCACAATACAAAGCGCAACGCTTCGCCGAAGCAGTTTAAAAACAGTCTTGAACAACGCCGTTTAAAAACAGTTCTGACCAAATAAAAAATCCCCGTCACTAATGCAGTGGCGGGGATTTTTTCTCACTCGATATTATACATAGCGCGATATTAAAGTTAAAGCTAAGCTTCAGGTTTAAACCAAGCAAATTTATCTGCTAACGTTGTTACATGACCAATAATAATCAGAGATGGGCTGCGGGCTTGTTCTGCAAGTTCGGCAAGATCCGCCAGCGTACCTGGCAAACAGCGCTGCTGTTGGCTCGTGCCATTTTCAACAATCGCCACAGGGGTATCGGCAGCCATACCATATTGCATCAAATTATCCGCTATACCACGGCTTTGGGTTAGTCCCATGTAAAATACCAGGGTATGTTTTGCTTTACCCAATATAGGCCAGTCCAACTGATTGGCATCCTTTTTCAGATGACCCGTAATAAACTGCACGCCCTGAGTATGATCGCGATGGGTCAAGGGGATGCCAGCATAGGCCGCGCAACCCGAAGCAGCGGTGATACCGGGAACCACTTCAAACGGGATATTATGCGGTAAGAGCGATTCGAGCTCTTCTCCACCACGGCCAAAAATGAATGGGTCCCCCCCTTTAAGACGGATCACTTCTTTACCCTGCAGGGCTAAATCGACTAACAACTGGTTAATACCATTTTGCGGAACGCAATGGTGCCCCGCTTCCTTGCCGACAAAGAAGCAGTCAGCCAAAGGATTAATCAAGGCTATTATTTCATCTGATACGAGGCGATCATGCACCACGATCTCAGCCTGTTGCAGCAATCTTAACGCCTTCACGGTCAGTAATTCGGCATCGCCCGGTCCAGCGCCAACCAGAATGACTTTACCGGCCCCCGTCCCCGAATGCGCTGTTATCGTTGCTTGTTGTGGGGTTAAATCTTGTTCTGTCATCCTGCTTCCTCAGCTACTACGCTAGCACGCTATCGGCCAGCAACTTGGTGCTATTTATATAGCAACTTATTTTTATATTGAGTGCTATACCCATGGGTATAATAAGTATCATATTCATTAATCACTTACCAATAGCAAGGAAATATATGCTATACCCAAATCACCTCAAGATACTGGCTTCATGTATCAATCCGACAAGATCAAAAAAGGCGCAATTTTGCAATCACACCTTTCTTTTTATTTCGTTAATGCCATCTCGTTATTGTCATCCACTAATTGAGCTTATTGTCATCCCGATCAACTTCGACAAAGTCACCTTCGATTACATTGCCATCTTTATCCGTCTTCGGTTTCTGCTGGAACGGATCTGATGTTGCGCCAGTCGATGAATAATGGAAGTTCTGAGCGTTTGCGGTAAAACCTTGCTGAGGAATAATCCGATCTTTGTATTGCGCAATAATGGCGCTGGCCAGCCGTCCTCGAATATGAGGGGTAAGCACTAACAGTCCCAGTGTATCAGTCACAAAGCCTGGCGTTACCAATAATACGCCACAGACAAGCAGCATAATGCCTTCCACGATTTCCTGCCCTGGCGCTTCACCGGCTGCTAATCGGGTTTGTAATTTTTTGACTATTTGGATACCTTGATTGCGCACTAAATAGGATCCAATAAACGCGGTTAAGATAATAATGGCGATGGTTAACTCGGCGCCCAATATCTCACCCACTGACATCAGTACATAAACTTCCACTAACGTCATCGCGGTAAAAAGTATAAATAAACGACCTAACACGCTAACCTCTCAAAAATACAGTTAATAAAGATGGAACTAAATCCGTCTAAAAAAATCAAAAAAACGACTACGATATAGAGTAAGATAAGGGCGTTCGCATAATTTTCAACCTTGCACGGAATAGATAATTAGCTAAGCGCCTTTTCAGTCTGACAACGGAAACTTAATTAAGTTGAAAAAAATGAAATGGAAATTAATCTCACTGCTCAGTATTTGCCTGGTTATCCCAGCCATACTGCCCACCAGTGCCAGTACTCACTTTTCCCTGTTTGCGAACAAGCCGCACAGCAAACCAGACTTTTTACCTGCGACAGATGCGTTTGCCTTTTCCCATATGCAACAAGCAGGACAGCTCAATGTATTTTGGAAAATTGCCGACGGTTATTATTTATATAAAGATAAAGTCCGCATCATGATCAATGATAAGCCATATCAGGCCCAAGATATACCGCCAGGTACAGACTACCAGGATGGGTACTTCGGTCAGGTAAAAATTATTAAACAACAGCTGATACTATCTTTGCCCTTAGCCACATTAGCGCCCGCATCCAGTATCAAAATACAGTACCAAGGCTGTGCCATTGCAGGGCTGTGTTACCCGCCCATGACCCAGTCAATAACCACTGCAGCAGAAAAATAACAATCCGAAGGGGGCGCCTACTCTCCCGTTCCCGGTCTCGCTAGGCCAGATGTTTGCTTCTGACCAGTGCAAACACCGGTAATACAGCCACCGCCATAAAGATGAAGATAGCTTCTTTTTGGGTGGGATAGAACAAGCCGCACACAAATGTCAACGCCGCTATCGATAGACTAAACGGTATGGCCGCGTAAATAGCCTGGGTAGTCACCGCATCTTCCTCTGCAACCCGCTCTGCCATATAACGCATTGAGGCCAGGTGGGCGACACCAAAAGTAACGCCATGCAGCAACTGCGAAAGCATGATAGGCACAACATCCACGGCATAACTGAGGGTGATCCAGCGCACTATACTACCCAGTGCGGCTATCACGAACATCGTGGCCATACTAGTATTGGCAAAAAAACGTTTCCCCGAGGCCAGAAAAAAGATCTCACCAGCCACCCCAATACTCCAAAAATAGCCGATATAAGTTTCACTAATACCGATATCTTGCCAATAAACAGCCCCAAAGCCGTAGTAGGCGGCGTGGGCACCTTGCAGCAATGACGTGATCAACAAAAAAGGCCAAAAGCTCGGTCGTTTAAGGATGGTAATAAAGCTGGTACTTGGTTTATTTGCAGTCACATTATCCTGCGGTAAATTGCTAGCAGGGGTAACCGTTAGCAAAAACAACCCCGCCAAACCAATAATAATGGCCAGTAAAATAATTTTATGATCAAATGCTTCAATCAATAACCCGGTTAAAGTACTGGCCAGCATGAATCCTATCGAACCCCATAACCGCACTTTGCCATAATCCATATGGTTATAACGCACCAGTTTCGCCGCCATCGCTTCCCCCAGCGCCATTAAGGGAGAAAATAAGAAATTAGACAATATCACCAGGAAAAAAATAACGTACACATTTTCGGTGAGGTAAAACGCTGAAAATGCCATGATGCAGCTTAATGCTAAGCGTTGCATCGTACTGAGTAATGACCGCGTAGTAGTGACATTACGGGTTAATAATAGTGCACCGGCAGAACGTGCAACTAACGCAAAAGCGAGCATAGAACCAATCATCTCCGTGGAGATGCCCTCACCTTTAAGCCATAGCGCCCAGAATGGCAGGAAAACACCATACACACCAAAAAAACCAACATAATAAAAGCCCATCCAGAGTGTTGAAGGCAGTGAAAATGGCATGAATAACCTCTTATTGTCAGAATATTGATCTTATAACGGATGCAGATTGTTGATCTTATAACGAATGGAAATTGTTGATCTCGCGTATTTAACCATGCCGTATCTCAACTCGAAAGATAAATATGACTTACCTGACACTTTTTCGATAAAAGCGCCAGCAATAGCAACAAGGCGTCACAAAAACGGTCAATTCAGACTAAAGTCGTATTGTTGCTGACTTGATGTCGTGGCATTTTTATAAAAATAAGTAACAAAAATAAACAAATAGCTGCCAGCATCACGCTATCGGATTAGAGTGATATAGCAGCCGAGCCTATAAATAGGAATAGGAAGTTGAATATAACTAAGGAAGTATGATGAGCGATACCAAACTATATGCTGTACCGGCCGAGTTTGCCCAAAATAGCCTGCTAAATGATGACATGTACCAAACTATGTATCAGCAATCAATCACCGATCCTGCGCAATTTTGGCAACAGCAAGGCCAGATCATTGATTGGATCAAACCGTACTCACAGGTAAAAAACACCAGTTTTCAACCCGGTAATGTCAGTATCAAGTGGTTTCAGGACGGCACCCTCAATGTGTCAGCTAACTGCATTGACCGTCACTTAGCCGAGCATGGTGACAAGACCGCTATCATCTGGGAAGGTGATAACCCAGCCGATGATAGTAAACTGAGTTATCGCCAGTTGCATGGCAAGGTATGCCAATTTGCCAATGCATTAAAAGCGCAGGGCATTAAAAAAGGCGATGTGGTTTGCTTATATATGCCGATGGTGCCTGAAGCCGCGATTGCGATGCTGGCTTGTACCCGTATCGGTGCCGTGCACACGATTGTATTTGCCGGTTTCTCCGCCGAAGCGTTAGCCGACCGAATAGACAACTGCAACGCCAAACTGGTGATCACGGCTGATGAGGGCATTCGAGCCGGTCGTACCTTCCGCTTGAAAGACTGTGTCGACAGCGCCATTAACAAACCCCAAGTCACCTCTGTTGAGAAAGTCATCGTATTTTCTCGCACGAATGCAACTATCGACTGGCATGAAGGCCGCGATCTGTGGTGGCATGATATCACCAATGCTCAGCCGCTTAACTGCGAACCGGCAGAAATGCACGCAGAGGATCCGCTGTTTATCCTTTACACTTCAGGCTCAACCGGTAAACCGAAAGGCGTATTACATACTACCGGCGGTTACCTGGTATATGCCGCGATGACCTTTAAATATGTGTTTGATCATCACAATGATGATATTTTCTGGTGTACCGCCGATGTCGGTTGGATCACCGGCCACAGTTATTTAGTATACGGCCCACTGGCAAACGCTGCGACGACCGTGTTGTTTGAAGGGGTGCCAAACTACCCCGATACCGCACGCATGAGCCAGGTGGTCGACAAGCATAAAGTGACCACCTTATATACAGCGCCGACAGCTATCCGCGCGTTAATGGCCAAGGGTGACGATGCTATCACCGGCACTCACCGCAGCTCGCTGCGTCTGATGGGGTCCGTCGGAGAACCGATTAATCCAGAGGCTTGGCGCTGGTATTATGAAACTATCGGCAATGCTTGCACCCCGATTGTCGATACCTGGTGGCAAACCGAAACTGGCGGCATTTTGATCACGCCGTTACCGGGCGCGACTGTACTTAAGCCTGGCTCAGCAACCCGCCCATTCTTTGGTGTCCGTCCCGCGTTGGTCGATAATGAAGGTGAATTATTAGTCGGTGAGGCGGAAGGGAATTTGGTGCTTCTCGATTCCTGGCCAGGCCAGATGCGGGGCATATATGGTGATCCCAAACGCTTTGAAGAAGCCTACTTTTCAACGTTCCCCAACATGTACTACACGGGTGACGGGGCCAGACGTGATGCGGATGGCGACTATTGGATCACCGGCCGTGTTGATGATGTACTTAATGTATCGGGTCATCGTATGGGTACCGCTGAAATTGAAAGTGCCCTGGTCGGCCATGCTAAGATTGCAGAGGCAGCAGTGGTCGGTGTGCCACACCATATTAAGGGTCAGGGAATTTACGCTTATGTAACGCTCAATGCTGGAGAAAGCCCAGATGCAGCCTTACAACAAGAAGTAAAACAGTGGGTACGCCAGGAAATAGGGGCGATAGCCACGCCTGATACGCTACATTGGGCCCAAGCATTACCCAAAACACGCTCTGGTAAAATTATGCGCCGAATTTTGCGTAAAGTCGCGACCGATGAAACCGAGAACTTAGGGGATACCTCAACATTGGCAGATCCCGCTGTCGTAGATATGCTTATTGCCGAGAAAAAAAAAGCAGATTAACGCGCCTCAATTGATACTATACCAAGCCACTTCAAGATGCATTTTGCAGTGGTTTGGGTATATTTAGCAGAATACTCAAGCCGTGTACTCTGCAATTCCCCTTCCTTTTTACTCCCTCAGCAGCTTCATTTTCAGTCATAAACCACTTCCGTGAGCCAGGTTTAATTTAGAGCTATAACTTTAATGAATAAGCAGATAAGACCAGTTAAATGCTGTTATATCCCACTAAAATCGTATAATGTGTACATAACTAGCTAGAATCACAAACTTTGTCACGCTGTGATTAGGGTTGAAATTAAAAAACAAAGAAGTCAGCAACTTTAGCCCTGTTAGCCTCATTTTACCGAAGGATAGAAGCAATATGTCGAAAAAACCTAGAATATTGTTACTCAATGGACCGAATCTAAACCTTCTGGGTAAAAGAGAGCCTGAAACTTATGGCTATCACACACTTTGTGACACTGTAGAACATTTAACCAATATTGCCAAACAGCACGCGATTGAACTGTATCATTTTCAATCAAATGCAGAGCATGAACTCATTAATCACATTCATGCTGCAATGGGGAATACTGATTTTATCATTATTAATCCTGCGGCATATACGCATACTAGCGTTGCTATTAGAGATGCATTGTTAGGGGTTTCAATCCCTTTTATCGAAGTACACCTCTCTAATGTCCATGCCCGAGAATCATTTCGTCATCACTCTTACCTGTCAGATATCGCTAAAGGCGTGATCTGTGGTCTCGGTGTTGATGGCTACGAATTTGCGTTGCATTCCGCGGTAAAACAGCTGAACGCAAACTAACAATAAAATAAGAAAGAGATAATTATGGATATTCGCAAAATCAAAAAACTGATCGAACTTGTTCAAGAGTCAGGTATTGCAGAATTAGAAATTTCCGAAGGTGAAGAATCAGTACGCATCAACCGCTTTAGCGCCACTGCTGCCCCAGCACCTATGCACTACGCAGCACCCGCATTGCCCGCTACTGCAGCCGCACCTGTGTTACCGGCAATCGAAGATGCAGCGCCGGCAGAAGTGACCGGTCATCATGTGATTTCCCCTATGGTTGGCACTTTTTATACTGCAGCAACACCGGGAGCCGCGCCTTTCGTGACGGTTGGCCAAACAATCAACGTCGGTGATCCTCTGTGTATCTTAGAAGCGATGAAGATGATGAATCAAATCGAATCAGATAAAGCGGGTGTCGTTAAATCGATCCTGGCAATAGACGGTCAAGCCATTGAGTTTGATGAACCACTTTTCATCATTGAATAACTACGAGGTTTCCAATGTTGGATAAAGTTGTTATCGCCAATCGCGGCGAAATCGCACTGCGTATTCTGCGTACATGCAAAGAACTCGGCATTAAAACGGTCGCTGTGCATTCAACAGCAGACAGGGATTTAAAGCACGTGTTACTGGCTGACGAATCTGTGTGTATTGGTAAACCGGCAGCGGCAGACAGTTATCTGAATGTGCCCGCTATCTTAAGCGCGGCAGAAATCACTGGTGCCGTGGCTATTCATCCCGGTTATGGTTTCCTGGCCGAAAATGCAGACTTTGCCGAACAGGTTGAGCATTCTGGTTTTATTTTTATCGGCCCTAAAGCCGAAACCATTCGCCTTATGGGTGATAAAGTATCTGCCATTGCCGCGATGAAAAAAGCCGGTGTACCTTGTGTTCCTGGTTCTGATGGTCCACTCGATACAGATGCCCAACGCAATAAAAAGATTGCTAAACGCATCGGTTATCCGATCATTATTAAAGCCGCTGGTGGCGGTGGTGGTCGAGGCATGCGTGTTGTTCGCAAAGAATCGGAACTGCTTGATGCGATTGCGCTAACCCGTAATGAAGCTGGCACCTTCTTCGGCAATGACATGGTCTATATGGAAAAATTCCTAGAGAATCCACGCCATATTGAAGTCCAGATCCTTGCCGATGGCCAGGGGAATGCTATCTACCTGGGTGAGCGAGACTGCTCACTCCAACGTCGCCATCAAAAGGTGGTCGAAGAGGCGCCTGCACCAGGAATCACCGCAGATATCCGCCGCTATATCGGCGAACGTTGTAGCCGAGCCTGTGTCGATATTAACTATCGTGGCGCAGGTACATTTGAATTTTTGTATGAAAACGGTGAATTTTATTTCATCGAAATGAATACCCGAATTCAGGTTGAGCATACGATCACTGAAATGGTCACCGGTATTGATTTAATCAAAGAACAATTACGCATTGCTGCGGGCATGCCACTGTCGGTATCCCAAGATGAAGTGCGCCTTACCGGCCATTCGATAGAGTGTCGTATTAATGCCGAAGATCCGGTGACTTTTATCCCAAGTCCAGGTTTAATCAAGCGGTTCCACCCGGCAGGTGGTTTTGGTATCCGCTGGGAATCACACATTTACGCCGGTTACAAAGTACCGCCCCATTATGATTCGATGATTGGTAAATTGATCACCTACGGTGAAAACCGCGATGTAGCAATGGCAAGAATGCGTAATGCCCTCAGTGAAATGATTATTGACGGCATCAAAACTAACATACCTTTGCACATAGACATTATGAATGACGAAAACTTCCAAAATGGGGGTACTAACATCCACTATTTAGAGAAAAAATTAGATAAGAAAGCACAAGAAGCAAAATAATTTATCGTCAGCAGAACAACAAAAAGCCCAAGCGTTCACCTCGTCTTGGGCTTTTTTATTACCTCTAGCAAAGCAACTATTTATCTGCCTTGCCGGCCGCATTGGCAAATTTAGCTAATTGCTTATCCCACCAAAATGGCCTTTGTTCGCTATCTTCACACGTCTCTTTCCGACGAATGGCATTACGCACCAGCATAGCGCCAAGCCAGCGCAACGGTTCCGGTGGAAAACTGCCTTTTGGCCCGGTGGTCAAACCGTTATTACTCCATTTGTCATTCTTATCGAGTAGCATTGACGCTAATATTTTACCGCCAATCCAGGTCTGAGCCACACCACTACCGGAATAGCCAAAACCATAATAGATATTACCCGACGGCGCTATCTTACCGAAAAAAGGTAACCCGGTTGCCGAGCGATCTGACGGCCCCGTCCAGGTGACGGCAAATGGTTCATCCACCAGCGTAGGAAATAGTTTGTTAAATGATTGGCGTAATAGTTTGCCATAACGCGTCGGTTTATCGAACAATGGCCGCACGACATTAGCATAAGAGAAGTGATTACCACCCTTGCCTAACATCAACCTGCCGTCTGGTGTCGTGCGATAATAGTGCACAAAAGTACGTGAATCTAATATCGTTTTACCGTCAGTTAAACCCATAGCAGTTAACTTTTCAGGGATTGGTTCGGTGATCGCCATATCCGAAGAGACCACCACTATTTTATCTTTAAATTGTGGGAATTGCTCTAACATCCACGCATTCAACGCCATCACCGATTTACTGGCATAAATAGTCCCTTGTGACGTCTTTATCACTACCTTATGTTTGCCGATTTTAGCTGTTGCGGTACCTGAAGCACTCGAACCTGAAGCACAAGTACTTGAAACGCCCGTATCGTTAATCGCTAACATCGGGGTATTTTCATAGATCCGCACCCCGAGTTCTTCTGCAACCCGTTTTAGTCCTCGGGCTAATTTAGCGGGTTGCACGCTGGCCGCTACCGGAGAAAAATGCCCCGATTGATGTAACTCAGAACCCGCATGCAGCTGTACTTTTTTCGCTTGCCATGCCTGCCAGCTGTTTATTTGGTGGGTGTCTAATGCCGCTAATGTCGCCGCTAACCCCCCTTGTTGCGCGGTATTAGTGGTGGTAAATAAGGTACCGTCACGACGCAATTCAGCATCAATATGATGTTGTATACAAAAGGCTTCAATTTCATCAACGGCTCGCTCTGATGCCTTCACCAATTCAACAGCCTGATCTTCGCCATATAAACACTGCATAGATAAATATTTGGTCGACCACGTTAGCATACAACCACCATTGCGACCGGATGCTCCACTGCCGCACCGGTTTTTTTCAATAATGATGATATCTAATGTCGGTTGCTGCTGCTTTAATTGAATGGCAGTCCACAACCCGGTATAGCCACCACCAACAACACACACATCCGCAGTCGTATCGGCAGTGAGTATTTGTGGTGGCACCTTATTTACATAGTTAACGTCTTGATCCATTGCTTGCTGGAACCAAAAAGATTGAAATTCAGGCCGTTTAGTCATAATTTTATCCTGTAGTTATGGATATAGTTAAGGATATAGTTAAGGACGCTCACCAGCAGCTAAACGTAATTCAATAGCGTCGACGACCAATGGTAGATCCGCAATGGTATCAATCAGGTAATGGGCTTTAAACGGCAAGAAACGGGCGCGCGCTTTTTCTCGCGCTTGCTGTAACGTCGATTCATCAGCAGCAAGATACTGTTCCAACGTTAAGCCGGCTTCGTTACCCGACAACAATAAACCGACAGTCCACATGCCGGCATTATGCCCTTCTTCAATACCCGGTACAGAATCATCAACCTTAATACAAGCGCCGACATCGGTCACCGCCATATCAATGACATTTTTCAATACCATATAGGGCGCTGGGCGACCACCTGCGGGCATATCATCGGTAGCCACAACACAATCCGGTACATAACCTTTCGCTGCCGCAATAGGGACTAATTTATCCATCACCACACGCGGATAACCAGAGCAGGAACCAATTTTAACGCCTTGTTTTTTTAACGTGTTCACCACATCAATGGCGTGCGGAATAGGGTTGGCATGTTCACCCACTTTGGCTATTTGCAGTGGCATAAAGGTTTGGTAAATCGCATCAATATCGGCTTCGCTGATCGCATTCCCAAACTGGGCCTGCCAACGTGCAGCAACGTCGGGTAATTCTGTTACCGCTTTAATGTGATCCCATTTACCTAACCCCATAGGTACACGCGCTTCTGCTAGACTAATATCAAAATCATATTGCGCTTTAAATGCGGCAATAAAGATAGTCGTTGGTGCAAATGATCCGAAATCAACGATGGTTCCAGCCCAATCAAAGATCACTGATTGCACATGGTTAAACGCTGCAGGGTTCTCGGTCGTAATCATTGATTCTGAGTTATTAATAGGCATAATATTTTCCACGGTTCTCTTTATTAAAATTAGGGTTATTAAAATTAGAGCTATTAAAATTAGAGCTATTAAAATTAGAGCTATTAAAATTAAGATAATTGCTATTTAGTTAATGACTATTTAGTTAGTTACTATTTATTTCATTATCATTTAAGCTAATCTCTTTTACATTTAGGGACATGGCTGGCGACTATAGCCAAATTCAGCGCTGACGTTAGCAATCGCCTCAGAAAAAATAGTGAGTGCCCGCTTCAACGCCTCTCTGTTAATAATAAGGGGTGGACTTAATTGAATAACATTGCCTTGCGATACTTTAAAACTCAGCCCCGCACCCAAGCATTGGTATAACACCGCTTCAGCTTCGGCAAAGGCACGTTCTTTAGTGTCACGGCAGGTCACCAATTCAATGCCCCATAACAATCCCATGCCTCGCACATCGCCGATCAATGCATATTGTTGTTTTAACGCGGCTAATTCGCTGGCAACAAATTCAGCATCGTTTCGCACTTTAACTAATAAGCCTTGCTGCTCAATGACTTCCATTGTGGCTAATGCCGCAGCACAACCGATGGGGCTTTTTTCATGGGTATAATGACCCAATGAAACCTGAGCCGCCGTATTGTATTTATCTTTGGTCACCATGGCGGCAATAGGTACAACGCCACCGCCAAAACCTTTCCCGATGCATAAAATATCCGGTTCAATATCAAACGCATGGTGGCTAAACCAATGACCGGTACGCCCCATGCCATTAGGAATATCATCTATAATTAATACGATATTGTGCTTATCGCAGATCGCCCGGATCCGTTGCCAATAAGCTTTACTCGGCACCTGCACATCGGTATTTCTAATCGCTTCAGCAATAAAAACCCCAATACCGCCCTCTTTTTCAACCACATATTCAAGGTAATCTGCGTAATGCACATCACTACCCTCGGGAGATGGTAGACAGCCGCGATAGGACACCGCAGGCGGAATGCGTTCCACACCGGGCATGAGCGGCCCCATTCCCGCACGGAAACAAGCCTCACCACCCACAGCAATCGCATCGAGTGACGCGCCATGAAATGAATCCCACAGTGATACCACTTTAAAATTGCCGGTAATATGGCGTGCCAGTTTTAATGCCATACCAATGACAGACGTCCCACCCGGTGCAAACAATACCCGATTCAGTTCACCACCGCAGATATCGGTCAACTTAGTCGCACAATCAATGGCGGTCTGGTTGGTAAAACGGCGCGGCGAAAAAGGCAAGATAGCTAACTGTTGGCTAATTTTAGCTAATACATGCGGATGACCGTAACCTAACTGATGCACATTATTACCGTGGAAATCCATATAACGCTGACCCGCCGCATCTTGTAAATAGATACCGTCGGCAGCCACTAATGCATCGAGGCAAGGTGTCGACATCGCTTGATGTAAGAATACCTTGGCATCTTGTGCCAGCATTGCCTTCGTCTTGTTATCATCAATGCTGGCATGCCATCGCTGACGGGCACGGGTCGTATTAACATCCCCTTCACTGCGATGCTGACGACTGGCTAATAGAGGCTTTGCAGCTAAGTTAGTCGTCACTTCACTCATACGTTAATCTCCCAATATTTTGCCGTTTTCATCGCCACAAGTAAGCGCTGAATATCCTCTGGGTAGACGTCGCCAATATTACCTATCCGGAAACAATCTGCGTTTGATACCTTACCTGGGTAGACAACAAAACCTTGCTGTTTTAGCCGGTCATAGAACGCTTTAAATTGATAATCTGCGTGCGTGGGCGAATAGAACGCGGTAATGATGGGAGAGTGTAATGATACCTCTAATAAAGTGCTAAACCCTAACTTCGCCATACCTGCTACCAGGCTGGTTTGATTGTCTTGATAGCGCTGGTGACGCGCTGCGATACCGCCTTCCTGTTCAAGTTCGAGCAAGGCCTGATAAAACGCACGCACAGTATGGGTCGGCGAGGTAAAACGCCATTTACCCCCGTTTGTTTGCATGCAATGCCATTGGTCATACAGATCTAACGATAATGAGCGTGCCAATCCTTTGCATTTTTCTAACTCACTTTGACGGGCGATCACAAAGCCAAAACCCGGTACCCCCTGAATACATTTGTTAGCTGAACTGATCATAAAATCAATACCCAGTTCGGCAACATCCATCGGTATACCGCCAAAACTCGACATCGCATCAAGGATAACAATTTTGCCGTATTGTTTGGCAAGTTTGATAACGGCATCAATCGGATTCAGCATCCCGGTTGTGGTCTCGCAGTGCACAATCGCCACATGGGTAATACCGCTGTCAGCCATGAGTCTGGCTTCAACGTCAGCCACATTTGGTTGCGCCGTTTCTCCGGGGGAAATAACGTCACAGGCAATGTTTAAGTACCCTGCGATCTGCGCAATACGCGCCCCATAAGCACCGTTATCAATCACCAGTAATTTACCATCTGCGGGAATAACGCTACCAATTGTGGCTTCTACAGATGCGGTACCACTGCCTTGCATCAAGACACTGGTATAACCCGACTGCTGGGTTGCTAGCTGGACTAACTTAGCGCGGATCACTTCAACAATATCTTTATTATATTCATCATCCCAAGTACACCAGTCTTGCAACATGGCCTCCCTTACACTTGCCGTGGTAGAAAGTGGACCCGGTGTAAGTAATAAATATTCATTTTTCATCTCTGATTCCATTTGGACTATACCAGTTTTAAGCGGACTCTATCAGTGGATTACCAGTGTGGTAAATAGCCCAACAGCAGAATTCACAAAAGCTTAATATTCAGTGTTATGAAAGAAAAAAAAGTGCAGAAAACACCAAATCAGAAAATGATTCAGCGTCACAAAATCGCCACCAAACGGTCATGTTTTTGTCATAAAAGCCCTCTATGATCGATATCAACAAATCTGGTACAGACCAGTATCAACCGTTAATAATTTTTGGAGTAACACGAATGAAACAACGTTGGATGATAGGTTCTATTGCAGCCCTCGGCACTTTACTGACTGCACCAGCATTTGCCGCTGAGCAAGTGGTTGTGTATACCGCTTTTGAAACGGATGTATTGGCTAAATACAAAGTCGCATTTGAACAATCGAATCCGGATATTGAAATTAAATGGGTGCGCGATTCAACCGGCATCATGACGGCAAAATTACTGGCCGAAAAAAATAATCCCCGTGCAGAAGTCGTCTGGGGACTGGCGGGGTCTTCAATGGCCTTGCTGAAGAAAGCGGGTATCCTAAAGCCTTATTCACCACAGGGTGTAGAAAATCTACGCACCAGCATGATAGACCCAGAAAACAATAAAGCCTGGTACGGTAACGACGCTTGGTTTAATGCGATCTGCTTTAATGAATATGTCGCTAAAGAGCATAATCTACCAAAACCGAAATCATGGAATGACTTGCTTAACCCTATCTACAAGGGTCATATTGCCATGCCAAATCCAGCATCATCGGGCACCGGTTATATGCAAGTGTCGGCTTGGTTACAAACCATGGGTGATGATAAAGGCTGGAGCTACATGACCAAGCTGAATGATAACATTGCCCACTATACCCATTCAGGCTCAAAACCTTGTGTGCAGGCTGGTATGGGTGAAGTGGCTATCGGTATTTCGATGGCATTACGTGGCGCGAAATTAAAAACGCAAGGGGCGCCACTGGATGTGATCTTACCTGCGGGCGGTATCGGCTGGGAATCGGAAGCGGTTGGTCTCGTGAAAAAATCGGCGGCAGCCAAACGCATTGTCGATTGGTCAATCTCAAAACAAGCGAACGAGCTATACAATGAATCTTATGCGCTTGTTGGGCATAACGAGGTAAGCAAACCTGTTGCCAACTACCCGGATGTCCAAGCGTCAATGGTGGCAATGGATTTCAGCAAAATGGCCAATGATCGCCAACAAGTGCTGCATACCTGGTCAGAAAAATTCGATGCTAAATCAGAGCCAAAATAACGGTAAAGCAAGCGCGTTTATTTTTATTGCAGTAAAACCATAGACAAAGACAGGTGATGTTAACATCACCTGTCTTTGTCATTACTGTCGCAATAATTTCACACGGTTCCTCGCTAAAAAAATCGATTTGTCATCAAACTGTCACTCACTCTCCCTACCATATTGGTATAGACCAAACAACCTATGAGTAATCAGATGAATACGTATCTCAATATAAAAAATCTTATTAAAAAATTTGGCAGTTTCACTGCATTAAACGACATTTCGCTGCAAATAAACCAAGGGGAATTCGTCTGCTTTTTAGGTCCATCAGGTTGTGGTAAAACAACGTTACTCAGAGCCATTGCAGGACTTGACTTAGCAACATCTGGCACCATATTGCAGCAAGGTAAAGACACCACTTTTTTACCGCCTGAAAAGCGTGATTTTGGCATCGTATTTCAATCTTATGCGTTATTCCCCAACCTTACCGTGGCCGAAAACATCAGCGTCGGATTACACAACCAAGGTAAATCAGTCGCTGAAGTGGTTGATACTGTCAATCATTGGTTAGCTGTGATTGGCTTATCTGATTCCGCCCCCAAATACCCCAGTCAATTATCCGGCGGTCAGCAGCAACGTGTCGCCCTTGCCAGAGCACTGGCCTTGTCGCCGGGGTTACTACTGCTGGATGAACCATTATCCGCACTTGATGCGCAGGTGCGTGCTCACTTGCGTGAAGAGATACGCACCCTGCAACGAAAATTAGGCATCACCACCATCATGGTCACGCATGATCAAGAGGAAGCCTTAGCCATGGCCGATCGGATTGTGGTGATGAATCACGGTGTCATTGAGCAAGTCGGCACCCCACAAGAAATTTATGATAAACCGGCATCCCGTTTTGTCGCTGAATTTGTCGGTAATATGAATTTTATCAGCAGCTCAGTGATCAGTGACGAACAAATTCGTATTGCCGAAAACCTTTTCCCCAAGCCAAAAGCCAGTCTAAAACGCGGTGAAATGTTCGATTTAGCGGTACGCCCAGAAGATATCCAGTTTAGTGATGATGTGAAAGGCCTACCGGTACAAATTAAAGCCATGGAATTCCAAGGCACCTATGTGCGTACAGAATGCCAGTTAAGTGACAATATGAGCGCCCCCATGATCAAAGTTGATGTACCGATTCGTGAAGTAAGAACACTGGGATTAGCCAACGGTGAGCACCGCCGTATTACTTATACCGATAACTTCACCCATACTTTCCCGCGTAAACTCGCTAACGCGCATTCACCTGGCAACCATCGCCATCAAGCGGTAGAGGCATAACATGAATATGGCCATCAATAACAAGCCAATAATGCCAACGTATATAAAGCGCATAAAAGGCACGCTGAATAATGACAGCGCCATCCTTGCTGGTATCTTGCTGATATTGACCTTGCTGATGGGCATTTTTATTCTTGCGCCTATGTTCACCATGTTTGTCAAAAGTGTCCAAGACGTCGATGGTCATTTTATTGGTTTAACTAATTTCACCGCCTATTTTTCTTCTCGTGCGATGATCGCTTCTATCACCAACACACTCACTGTTGGGCTGCTCACCACAACTATCGTCGGTCTCCTTGCCTTTAGTTACGCCTATGCGTTAACCCGCAGTTGTATGCCAGCAAAAACACTGTTTAAAATAATGGGTTCAGCGCCAATTTTAGCTCCCTCATTATTACCGGCATTAAGTTTAATTTACTTGTTTGGTAATCAGGGTATCGCCAAAGAGTTACTTGGCGGCGCCTCTATTTACGGCGTGGTAGGTATCACGATTGGCTTAACATTCTGGACTTTCCCGCATGCATTAATGATTTTAACCACCGCCTTGCGAACCTCGGATGCCCGCTTATATGAAGCCGCGACAGTATTAAAAAATCACCCGGTAAAAACCTTTTTTATGGTAACCTTACCGGCCGCTAAATACGGTGTAATCAGCACGCTGATCTTAGTTTTTACCCTCGTAGTGTGTGATTTTGGCGTGCCGAAAGTCATTGGCGGCAGCTATAACGTACTGGCAACCGATATTTTTAAACAAGTTGTCGGTCAGCAAAACTTCGCCATGGGTGCCGTTACCAGCGTATTGCTGTTACTGCCTGCCGTGTTGGCTTTTGCTATCGACCAGCAGGTGCAGCGCAAACAAAAGAATTTATTTGATTCTCGTTCTGTGGTTTATGTGCCAAAACCAAATGGATGGCGAGATGGTATCTGCTTTGCCTTTTGCAGCGGTGTAGCCCTGGCCATTCTGGTCATTATCAGCATGGCAATATATGCGTCTTTCGTGACATTTTGGCCCTGGAATTTAACCTTAAGCTTTAATAACTATCATTTTAGTGAAGTCAGTACCTATGGCTGGTCACCCTACTTTAACTCGCTGACCCTTGCCAGTTGGGTCGCTGTTGTTGGTACTGTGATCATCTTTATCGGTGCTTATGTGATTGAGAAAGGCCGCGGATTTGGCACTCTACGACGACTGTTACAAATGATCACCATTATTCCCATGGCGGTACCGGGTATCGTGTTAGGCTTGGGTTATATCTTCTTCTTCAATGATATTAATAATCCACTTAATGGTCTGTATGCCACGATGACCTTGTTAGTTGTCAATACCGTAGTACATTATTATACCGTGGGTCACATGACCGCATTAACCGCATTAAAACAACTACCTGCAGAAATTGAAGCCATTTCCGCATCAATTAAAATGCCGCAATATAAATCCTTTTTTATGATCACGTTACCGATCTGCGCGCCAGCCATTATGGATATTGCGGCCTATTTATTTATCAACGCATTAACCACAACATCTGCCGTTGTATTCTTGTATGCGTCCGATACCATTCCGGCATCCGTGTCGGTATTAAATATGGATGATGCGGGACAAACTGGCTCAGCGGCCGCAATGGCGGTGATGATATTAGCCACCGCGGCGTTAGCTAAAATCATGCACTTAACCGCGGCATCATTTATCAATAAAAAAACCCAGGCCTGGCGCCAGCATTAATGATGGGGTGGCCATAGTGAATGAGTAGCCATAG
>JBLHPA010000030.1:0-23834 GCA_047628235.1 Moritella sp. | reverse complement strand
GCACTTGCTGCTGAAATGTCAGAGCGTTTGTTAGCGGAAGGTATTTATGTGATTGGTTTCTCTTTCCCTGTCGTGCCTCATGGTAAAGCCCGTATCCGCACCCAGATGTCGGCAGCGCACAGCACTGGCCAAATTGACACCGCAATTGCTGCATTTACCCGTATCGGTAAAGACCTTGGTATAATTTAACTTACTGGACAGAATAGCTATGAAAGCACTCGCAAAATTAAAACCAGAGCAAGGCATTTGGATGACAGATGTGCCAAAGCCAGAGCTGGGGCATAATGATCTGTTAATTAAAATTCGCAAGACTGCTATCTGTGGCACCGACATTCATATTTATAACTGGGATGACTGGTCGCAAAAAACCATTCCTGTGCCTATGGTAGTGGGCCATGAATATGTCGGTGAAATTGTGGCTATCGGTCAGGAAGTACGTGGATTCTCGCTTGGTGACCGGGTCTCTGGCGAAGGCCATATCACCTGTGGCCATTGCCGGAACTGCCGTGGCGGCCGCACCCATTTATGCCGTAATACTACGGGTGTAGGGGTCAACCGGGAAGGGGCATTTGCCGAATATTTGGTTATTCCTGCTTTTAATGCGTTCAAATTACCGGATGATATATCCGATGATTTGGCGGCTATCTTTGACCCGTTTGGTAATGCTGTACACACGGCTCTATCATTTGATGTTGTCGGTGAAGATGTGCTGATCACCGGTGCCGGTCCCATTGGTATTATGGCAGCGGCAGTATGTAAGCACATTGGTGCGCGTAATGTGGTGATCACCGATGTGAATGAATACCGGCTTGATCTGGCTCGCCAAATGGGCGTAACCCGCGCAGTTAACGTGGCGAAAGAAACACTTGCTGATGTGATGGTCGAATTGAAAATGACCGAAGGGTTCGATGTCGGTCTGGAAATGTCAGGGGTACCAACCGCCTTTAACGATATGTTAGATAAGATGAATCATGGTGGTAAAGTGGCGATGTTGGGTATTCCGCCGAATGACATGAGCATTGAATGGGGTAACGTTATTTTCAAAGGGCTCGTCATTAAAGGCATCTATGGCCGTGAGATGTTTGAGACCTGGTATAAAATGGCGGCACTGATCCAGTCAGGCCTAGATCTGACGCCGATGATCACCCATCATTATCCGGTCGATCAATTCCAGGAAGGGTTTGATGTGATGCGTTCAGGCATGTCAGGTAAAGTTATTCTAGACTGGCAGTAATACCTAATGGGCAGTGGCTGCATCGTGTTGTCACTGGATACATTAATTTAAAAAGTAAAAGGGAAGCTGAGCTTCCCTTTTTTATGCGGTAATTTTTATGATACAATCCCGCGTAAATAAAGTCGTAATGCAGAATCCCATGACCATACAGTCCAATTTAATAACTACTCACACTTTGGAAACAGATCCAATCAAAGCTGGCCGACAAGGCTGCGCGCAAGCCGACAATGGGCCAGCTAATGACGCGCAATCAGGTATAGACGAAAAGTGGATGTTACATGCCATTATGCTGGCGGCCAGAGCAGAAGCGATTGATGAAGTACCCGTCGGTGCCGTGGTGGTGTTAGACGGTGAAATAATTGGGGAAGGGTGGAATCAGTCGATAATGTTGCATGATGCCACTGCGCATGCTGAGATGATCGCGCTGCGCGTTGCAGGGGAGAAGGTCGGCAATTATCGATTACTGAATGCCATTTTGTATGTCACGCTTGAGCCTTGCACTATGTGTGCGGGTGCTATGGTACACAGCCGGATAAAGCGGGTGGTTTATGGCGCAGCGGACTTGAAAGCGGGGGCCGCGGGTTCGGTATTTAATCTTGTTGCTCACCCACAGCTTAATCATCAGGTTGAAGTGTTGCCCGGTGTACTGGCGACGCAGACGGGGGCATTATTAAGCCAATTTTTTAAACGCCGCCGGCAAGAGAAAAAAAACCTGAAGAAATTAAATAATACTTAATTGTCCGCCTGGTGATCCAGATCGTAATAATTACCGCAATGTTGTAAAAAAAATGACCGCTGTCGATTAAGTAGAGTGCGGTTAGTTCTGGACCTGGATATTTGTCGTCTCGGGGTTTGAATTTTTAGTTTTGCTCTTTTTTTTAACATAGAGATCATCCTTATTATCACTACCCAATGTAGGGCGATATCGTTTTTTGTCTTTGTTATTAACCAAGATACAGCAAAAAAAGATATCTGTATGTTAAACTTTTGTGTCAGGGTGATTTTACTATTTATAGCAGATCTTCACTGGTATTCGTAGACAGGATCATGCTGATATCGCGAGATACTTTTTCGGTCAGGTTAATCTGATCGTCAAACCAGCGCAGGCTATCGTAATACTTACGGATATTACTAACATACTTCACTGCCTCATTACCTCTGGCATAACCAAACCGAGTATATTTATACCATTTAGCCTGTTGTAATAAAGGAATTGTCTCTTTCACATCAGACCAACTATTTTCATTCTTTCCGAGTTTATGGGCAATTTTTCGTGCATCGATCATATGGCTGTAGCCGATATTGTATGCGGCGAGGGCAAACCAGGGCTTTTCATGATCTGGAATGGAATCAGGTAAGCGATGGATCAGTTTGGTGAGGTAGGCTGCACCGCCGCGAATACTTTGCTCAGCATCTATGCGAGAAGTAACCCCAAAAGTTTTTGCTGTCGGCCATGTCAGCATCATCATGCCACGCACACCTGTCGGTGACTTTGCTCGCGGATCCCAGTGAGACTCTTGATAACTGGCCGCAGCTAATAGTCGCCAGTCAAGTTGCCCGGCATACTGCCGAAACAACGGCTCATACTTAGGCAGTTGTGACTCTATCCTGCGTAGAAAAGTACGGGTATCAACAAAGTCAAACGTATCGATATGACCAAAGTATTTTTCCTGTAACTGTTCCATGATACCGTTGCTTTGCTGGATAGTAAAAAATTCCAGTACCGCATTGGCTAATGAATCATCTTTCATTTGCGGCATAAACCAAACCACGTCAAGTTCTTGCTCGAGGGTGAATGCTTTCGCCAGGTGAGGGTAATAATATTGGTGCTGGGATAAGGTGGTATCATCGGCAATCACCAGCTTTATATTACCCTGCTCCAGATTACTAAATAAGATCTCTTCATCGGGAAAAGTTTTATAAGTTAACTGTAATTCAGGATACTGGCGCTGTAATTGCTGCACATATTCTTCATGGCTGGAGCTTTTAACGACATAAATCGTCTCGGATACCTGTTGTAGGTTCCGTGGTCTTAAGCTACCTTTACGATAGATTAGTAATGGTTTGACTTGGTAATAACCCGGTCCCATCTTATATTGGACCTGACGCTTTTCGGTTCGGGTTAAACCGGCGGCAAGCAGTGCGATTGGCTTTTTCTCAGGGCTGTCTAGCATACTGCTTAGCGAATGGTGTGGATGAATAATCAGTTTAACACCCAGATAATCACTGAATAACTTCAGCAGTTCGTAGTCTAATCCTGTCGCCTTATTACCTTCAATATAATAAGTGGCAGGGCCATAGGTGGTTTTGACGTGCAGCTCACCGCTTTTTCTGATCAATGCCAACTGGGTTTGCTCACTTTCTTGCACACAGCCAGAAGTAACCGAGACTAATACCGCGACGAAGCAGAGTTTCAGGAAGGGCTGTAAACGTGATAACAATTTATGCAAGTCATGACCTTTTTGAAAATAAGTAAATAAACATACTAGATCCCTATTTATATCTTTTTCACTGGCATTACACAATAGCTAATACAAAATTGTGCTGTATGTATATACATAAGAACCATCTACTCGCTACTGCATGCGCCTATCTTGGTGTATTAGAAAAAACTGTCACTGAATTATAGTCGAGTTATTAATGATTTATTAACAGTTACAGGCTGTTATGGTTAGCTATGTTAGCAGTTACGGAAAAAGATTGTTTATTAGTAAATTAAGGTGTTCGTCATGTAACTCTATCGTTATTGTCAATATTTGCTTATAATGGCAACGATTTTTCCCCAGTAACCCCTTATTAGTGAGAAAAAGTTAATGTATACAATGCGAGGAGCGCCAGCGCTTTCAGAGTTTCGTACTAATAAATTAGTACAACGTTGTAATGATGTAGGATTGCCGGACATAAGGATTTATGCGGAGTATATACATTTTGCTGATGTAACAGCCCCGCTTAGTGATACAGAGCGAGGAGTGCTCAAGAAATTGTTGACCTATGGGCCAAGGATTCCAGAGCATGCCCCCGAAGGGACTCTCCTTCTCGTCACTCCTCGTCCTGGCACTATCTCCCCCTGGTCTTCCAAATCAACCGACATCGCAATTAACTGCGGCCTCTCCCAAGTAAAACGCCTCGAACGCGGCATCGCCTACTATGTTTCATCGTCTTCTCAATTAACGCCTGTCCAATTACAAACTGCAGCAAGTTTGATGCATGATCGTATGATGGAATCTGTGTTTGATTGTTTCGATGCGGCTGAGCAGTTGTTTGTGCAAGAGCAGGCTCGTCCACTACAGGCGGTCGATATTTTAAGCGGTGGTCGTGAAGCTCTGGCTGCGGCAAATGTAAAGTTGGGCCTCGCCCTAGCAGAAGATGAAATAGATTATCTAATTGCCAGTTTTACCCAACTGCAGCGAAATCCGAACGATATTGAATTGATGATGTTTGCGCAAGCGAACTCTGAGCATTGCCGCCATAAAATTTTCAATGCAGACTGGACCATCGATGGCCAGGATCAGGAAAAATCATTATTCAAGATGATCAAGAACACCTTTGAAAAAACAGGTGATCATGTGTTGTCTGCCTATAAGGATAATGCGTCTGTCATGGTAGGTTCAAAAGCCGGCCGTTTCTTCCCTGATCCACAGACTCTGCAATATGAATATCACCAAGAAGATATTCAAATTCTGATGAAAGTTGAAACTCACAATCACCCAACTGCAATCTCTCCTTGGCCTGGTGCCGCGACGGGTTCTGGTGGTGAGATCCGTGACGAAGGTGCAACGGGTCGCGGTTCGAAACCAAAGGCGGGTCTGGTTGGCTTCACAGTGTCAAACTTACGTATCCCAGAGTTTGAGCAGCCATGGGAAACTGATTTTGGTAAACCAGGTCGTATCGTTAGTGCATTAGACATTATGCTAGAAGGCCCACTTGGTGGCGCAGCATTTAACAACGAATTTGGTCGTCCTAACCTATTAGGTTATTTCCGTACTTATGAAGCTGAAGTTAACAGCCATAACGGTGTGGAAATTCGTGGTTACCACAAGCCTATTATGCTTGCGGGTGGACTCGGTAATATCCGTGACCAACACGTGCAAAAAGGTGCTATCCCTGTAGGCGCGAAACTTATCGCACTGGGTGGACCTGCAATGAATATTGGTTTAGGTGGCAGTGCTGCTTCATCAATGGATTCAGGTCAATCACATGAAGACTTAGATTTTGCTTCTGTACAACGTGAAAATCCAGAAATGGAACGTCGCTGTCAGGAAGTGATTGACCGTTGCTGGCAGCTTGGAGAAGACAATCCCATTGCCTTTATTCACGATGTGGGCGCGGGCGGTTTATCAAACGCATTCCCTGAACTTGTGCATGACGGTGGCCGTGGCGCTCAGTTTGAATTACGTGATATCAATAATGATGAACCAAGCATGTCACCGCTTGAAATTTGGTGTAATGAATCACAAGAACGCTACGTTATGGCTGTTGCGCCTGAAAATCTAGCAACATTCGAAGCGATTTGTAAGCGTGAACGTACCCCATTCTCTGTGGTTGGTGTAGCGACTGAAGCGTTGCATTTGTCTGTAACAGATTCGTTATTAGACGAAACGCCGATTGATATGCCAATGGAAGTATTATTAGGTAAAGCACCTAAGATGCACCGTGACGCAACAACGCTGGTGACAAAAGGTGAGGTATTAGACTTTACGGGCATTACCGTAAAAGATGCCGCTGAACGTTTATTACGTCTACCTGCCATTGCTGAAAAGACGTTCTTGATCACCATCGGTGACCGCTCGGTAACGGGTTTAGTTGCCCGTGACCAAATGGTGGGTCCTTGGCAGGTGCCGGTAGCCGATTGCGCAGTAACAGCAGCAAGTTTTGATACGTATGCTGGTGAAGCGATGGCAATTGGTGAACGCACGCCATTAGCACTGTTAAACTTCCCCGCTTCAAGCCGTATGGCTGTTGCTGAGTCATTAACGAATATTGCAGCTACTGAGATTGGTGATTTAACCCGTATTAATCTTTCTGCTAATTGGATGTCTGCAGCCGGTCACCCCGGTGAAGACGCGGGTTTATATGCCGCGGTTAAAGCGGTAGGTGAAGAACTTTGTCCTGAGTTGAACCTCACTATCCCGGTTGGTAAAGACTCCATGTCGATGAAGACACGTTGGAAAGAGGACGGTAAGAATAAAGAAGTAATATCCCCATTATCACTCATCATTACAGCATTCGCGCGCATCACTGATATTCGTAATACGGTGACGCCACAGCTACGTACTGATAAAGGTGATACCGACCTTATTCTTATCGACTTAGGTAATGGTCAGAACCGTCTCGGTGCCTCTTCGTTAGCACAAGTGTACAAGCAACTGGGTCAACATACGCCGGATGTAGATAGCGCTGAGCAGCTGAAAGGCTTCTTTGATGCGATGCAGGTTCTGGTACAAGCGCGCTCATTGCTGGCATACCATGACCGCAGTGACGGTGGTCTGTTCTCAACAATAACAGAGATGGCATTTGCCGGGCACTGTGGTGTTAATGTTGAACTTGATATGCTGGGTAACGATGACCTTGCTGCGCTTTACTCTGAAGAGTTGGGCGCTGTTATTCAGGTTTCATCTGAGCTGAAAGAGCAAGTGTTAACGACGCTCGCGGGCCATGGCCTTGCAGCTTGCTGTCATGTTGTTGGTTCAACTAACAATGATGATATGGTGCGCTTCACCCGTAATGGTAAGAATGTATTAGCTGAAAGTCGCACTTACTTCCGTGCTATTTGGGCTGAAACAACCTTAAAGATGCAAGCATTACGTGATAACCCAAGTTGTGCACAACAAGAGTTTGACTTGAAACTGGATGTTAAAGACCCGGGTCTAAATGCGCACTTAAGTTTTGATATCAGCAATGATATTGCCGCTCCTTATATTGCGACCGGGGTTCAGCCGAAAATGGCGATTCTCCGTGAGCAAGGTGTTAACTCACAAACTGAAATGGCAGCCGCATTTGACCGTGCTGGTTTTGCTGCGCAAGATATACACATGAGTGATATTTTGGCTGGCCGGGTTAACCTTGAAGACTTTGCTGGTTTAGTTGCTTGTGGCGGTTTCTCTTACGGTGACGTATTGGGCGCGGGTGAAGGTTGGGCTAAATCAATCTTGTTCAATGCTCTGGCGCGTGATCAGTTTGCTGCTTTCTTTGAACGTAAAGATAGCTTCTCACTGGGCGTCTGTAATGGTTGTCAGATGCTGTCTAATCTGGGGGAACTTATTCCAGGTTCGGACTTATGGCCACGTTTTGTGACCAACCAGTCAGAGCGCTTTGAAGCGCGATTTAGTTTGGTTGAAGTACCTGAAAATCCATCGCTGTTCTTAGGTAACATGGCGGGTTCACGGATGCCGATTGCCGTTTCCCATGGTGAAGGCAGAATTGAACTACGTAATGATGCACATTTGCAGTCGCTGAATAACAGCGGCACAGTGGCACTGCGTTTTGTTGATAACTACGGTCAAGTTACAACTCAGTATCCCGCTAATCCAAATGGTTCGCCATTGGGTATTACCGGGTTGACCACGACAGATGGGCGCGTGACGATTATGATGCCACATCCAGAGCGAGTCTTCCGTACTGTCAGTAACTCATGGCACCCAGAAGAGTGGGGTGAAGATAGCCCTTGGATGCGCATGTTCCGCAATGCCCGAGTTAATCTCGGTTGATTTTTGCTATGCCAGGTTAATAGAGTGTATTCACTTAACAGTAAAAGCCGCAATTAATTGCGGCTTTTTTTATATGCTTCTAACTATATAGTTATAGGGTAATCAATATATGATATAGTTATGTTTGGCATGTAATACCAATTCGATTGATTAAATGGTCCATTTATTCCGATTGATACTTGGTATAAAGCAGTGATGTTAGTTAATCAGTAGGAACAGCAATGAGTCAGTCACAAGGTCTACTATTATTCAAGTTAAATCAAACCCAGAAATTTGCTATCGGCACATTGAAAGTACAAGAAATCGTACCTTCCACCCGACTGTATGCATTACCTAACTCACACCCTATGGTGATGGGAATGGCAACATTACGTGGCCGGACTATTCCCATTATTGATATGGCCGCAGCAGTGGGCTACCGCGCGATCAGCGCTGAAGAATATGACTCTTGCAATATTATCATTACCGACTGTAGCCGCCAGGTTGTTGGCTTTTTAGTGCGCAGCATCGACAAGATCATGAGTTGTAACTGGAAAGATATTACAGCCCCCGATCCTACATTAGGCAATAATATCTACACCACAGGGGTAATGCACGTTGAGGATAAATTGGTACAGTTAATGGACGTAGAACGTTTGTTAGCCGATATTTATCCAGAAGATGATTATACCATCCCGCAATTTAGTGAGCTTGAGCTCGCTGAGCTACGATCAAAAGAGATCTTGGTGGTTGACGATTCCATGGTTGCCCGCAACCAGCTGGGTTGTGCACTGGAAGCTGCGGGCATCCATTACAAGGTAAGTAAAAATGGGCAGGATGCATTAAACATAATGCAGCAGGCCGTTGAGGCCGGTAAGCCGATTGATGTATTAGTCAGTGACATTGAGATGCCGGGTCTTGACGGTTATGAAGTCGCTTTTGAGGTGCGTAGCACCCCTAATGTGTCCGCCACCTATATTATTCTGCATACATCACTTTCAAGTGAGATAAGTACGGAACGGGCACAGCAGATTGGTGCCGACGAAGCATTGACTAAATTTGATGCCAGTGAACTGTTGCAAGCTATTTTACGCGGCGTGAAAGGCCGAGAATTACAGGAATAAGTTTCGTGGTTACAGCCGTGGCTGTTTTTAGGCCTGATCACCGGATATAAAAAAAGCGCTCATGAGCGCTTTTTTTATTTTATTACAACATAATTTATAAAAACACAATTTATTACAATAAGCATTATTACACCAAACACTATTATAAAAAATGTGGCTACAAAAAATGTTATAACAACACATTACCTAAACTAAAGTCTATTAGCTTAGTTCACCACAAAAACGGTAACCTTCACCGTGGATTGTAGCGATGATCTCAGGTGTATCTGCAATACTTTCGAAATGCTTACGAATGCGACGAATGGTTACATCAACAGTGCGATCATGCGGTTTCAGTTCACGCCCTGTCATTTTTTTCAATAACATAGCACGAGTCTGGATTTTACCCGGATTTTCAACAAAATGTAACATTGCACGGAATTCACTGCGCGGCAGTTTAAACACTTCATCTTGCGGGCTAACTAAAGAACGGCTGTTAATGTTTAAACGCCAGCCATTAAATCCATACTCTTCAACTGCCGCTTTTTCTTCGTCAGCTGCCGGAGCTTTAGTGAACGTACGACCCAGTAGATTGCGTGCACGAATAGTTAATTCACGAGGATTGAATGGTTTTGTAATGTAGTCATCAGCACCAATTTCTAGACCTAAAATCTTGTCAACTTCATTGTCGCGACCAGTCAAAAACATCAATGCTAGGTTATGTTTATCACGTAATTCACGTGCTAGCAGTAAACCGTTTTTGCCTGGAAGGTTAATATCCATAATTACCAAGCTAATTGGATTATTGGTAATGATCTCATACATTTCATCGCCATTACTTGCTTCGTGTACTGAATAACCTTCGGCTTCGAAGATGCTTTTTAGGGTGTTGCGAGTAACAAGTTCATCTTCAACGATAAGAATGTTTGGGGTTTGCATAAAGTACCTAGCTTTGGAAAAATAGTGCCCGGCTTGTTGATACACATTACATTATGCATATATAGACAGTGCCAGGAGTTTGAGTGATACATCCTTGAAATATAATACTATTTATCTAAAACAGGTGACTGTGGAAGGATATCTAGTTTTATTGCTCCCTTAACTATAGAATTATATGTTATTAACAGCAGTATAACAACCTTGTGTAATTATGTTACGTAATAACTAAACATAGATTTGATCTTCATCAATAAAAAATACGCCTTTTTAATCCTAAAGGGGTGTTTAATTAGGATTTAGATTCGAAAATGACCTAATATAAGTCAATGTGTAGTATTTCTTTATAAATAATTCAGTGTGTTGTGCTTTTTATTTTACATTTACCACAACTTATAAGATTGTATATCGTTTACCATGCAGTGATAAAGCTCATTAATATAGTAATTAAACAGTCGTTCTACGCTGAAAGTGTGATCGATGATAGATTTATCACGCTAGGGCTGTGAGCTTGCTCCTATCCCGTGATATGAATGAAGCATAACATTTAATACTTTAAAATCATGATACTAACCTGTTTACAGTGTGTGTAAACACGAATGTAAAATTTATTGTTCCCATAATGTTATTTTTTGTCAGCTAAAGTAATTTTATTTAATTTCCCGTTTATCAACGTAAATGTAACCCACTTACCATCTTGTAATTTTAATAAACTGAAAAGGGTTTATTTTTTTACTATGTTAATTAATTATGGAACGGAATAATGTATATTCTATAAAGCACACGCATACAAACTAAGGATGGATGATGTTAGACCTATTACCTGATCTCTGTGATCAACATTTTTCTCAACTCAATGTTATGGATCCCCTATTTCAGAGTTATGGCGCTCAGGCTATTTTCAGTGGCCAGGCAGTAACTGTAAAATGTTTTGAAGACAACTCTTTAGTCAAGGCGTTGGCAGCTACCCCTGGAGAAGGGAAGGTGCTGGTGGTTGACGGTGGCGGCTCGACCCGACGGGCATTGCTGGGTGACATGATTGCCGAGCAGGCGGTAAATAACGGCTGGGCCGGTTTTATTATTTATGGTGCCATTCGTGATGTGGCAGCTATTAACCAGATGGATCTTGGGGTTAAAGCGATCACTGCCTGCCCGGTTAAAACTGAAAAACGTGGATTGGGAGATGCGGGAGTGGAACTGCAATTTGCTGGGGTGACGATCAGTGAAGGCGATTATGTTTACGCAGATCTAAACGGTGTTGTGGTAGCGCAAGTGCCATTAGTATTAGCTTAATTTGTTATGGTCAATATTGGTTATTGCAAATAGATATTGAGGTTATTGCAAATAGATGTTGAGGTTGTACAAGTAGAAGTAGGATTTTTTAAATAGAAGAAGACATTGAGGTTAGCACAGTAGCTAAAGTCTGTTAACCTCAATGAGTTAAAGCATTAATGAGTTTGTAGCCAATATTTAACATCAGGAACAACCACACCAACAGCATTGATTGCTTGACGCAGTTTTTCTTCTTGAACAACTAGCGTTTGAGTCCAGTGATAAATTTCCCAGTCTTCGTTCAGGCTGATATTCATCTCATCTTCAGGGTATTTCCGGCTAAGTTCTGCGCTCATAATTAAAAATTCCTTTTTCAATTGAAGCTATCGAGGTTAACAGCTTAACTTCATAATAAGATATTTATGCAAAACGTCAAATACATATTGATGATTAACGCTCTCTAACACAGATTTGGCTGTAAGTTGTGATGCACATCACTTTATTTGTTGTTCGTAGCAAGGAGATGATTAAAAATGTGATGTTAATTTACATTTTTATCCATAAAATATAGCTGTCTGGCCTTTTTTTGAGTGAGATATAGGCTGGTAAGGATTCATTTTTGGAATTTAGATTGAATGTATAGTCATAATTATGGCATATTTAACCATTAAAGTTCGGTGGGGACAGGCCAGGCAGAGGGCTGCGGTAATGTTATTTTTCAATAAATCGGAAAGGCTGGGCGAGGTGTATCGCGCGGCCTTAGCGTATCGGTTTTTCATTCATGCCGCGGTCAGTTAGTCCTTGCGAGCGAAACGCCGTGCCCGACGGTAAGGAAATACATCACTGTATTTACCGCGATTAATTTCATTCTGCAAACTTTTCCAATAATCCGCATCTAACAGATCGGAATGGTATTTTTTGAAGATCTTTTTAATTGAAAGCTTAGATAATAAAAAGGTCTCAAATTCTTCTGGAAACACGTCGTTTGGTGCGACGGCATACCAAGGTTCTGCTGCCATCTCATCTTCGGGGTAGCGTGGTGGTGGGATGTGGCGAAAGTTCACCTCATTCATATAACTGATCTCGTCATAATCGTAGAAAATCACCCGATTATGTCGAGTCACGCCAAAGTTTTTAAATAACATATCGCCGGGAAAGATGTCGGCTGCGGCCAACTGCTTAATGGCATTACCGAATTCATCTATGGCGTTATCTAGCTCTTCCTCGTTAGCCTGATCCAGGTAAATATTTAGCGGGATCATCTTACGTTCAATATAAAGGTGCTTGATTACCACCTTACTATTGGTGAGTTTGACAATAGAGGGGGCTACCTCAAGTAATTCATCCAGCAGTTCCTGGCTGAAGCGGTCCTTTGGAAATGCAAAGTTTTTAAACTGTTGAGTATCTGCCATTCGTCCAACTCTGTCATGGGATTTTACAATCTCATATTTCTCTTTTACCGTGGCGTGGTCCACCTCTTTTGGTGGTGCAAACTTATCTTTGATGATCTTGAATACCACATCATAGGAAGGGAGGGTAAATACGCTCATCACCATCCCTTTAATCCCCGGGGCGATAATAAATTTATCAGCAGAGTTATCCAGGTGCTTTATATAGTGGCGGAATAACTCGGTTTTAGCGTGTTTCTGACAACCAATCGCGGAGTAGATCTCAAAATTGGTTTTATGCGGTATCATCGGTTTGAGAAATTGCACGACGGCACCAGGCTCAGGCGCATAAACAAAGAAATAGGCCCGGGCAAAACCAAACAGAATACTGGTTTCTTCTATTTCAAAGATGACGGTATCTAAATAGATCTCGTTTTCTTCATTATTCAGGATCGGGAATACCAGCGGGTACATCTGTCCGTCCGCAAAGATCTTACCCATCAGGTAAGCGCCTTTATTGCGGTAGAAAACCTCACTCAACATATGCACTTCAATATCAATGGCCTCGGTGAGCTGTTTTGGGGCGTGCTCATTGAGGTAGTCGATCACATTGGTCAGATCTCGTTCGAGATCTTCCCAGCGCACAGTAAAGGTATAGTCGGTGATTATTTTGCGCAAAATTAACGAGAAGTTGCTACAGCGCGCGTATCTGCGGTAAAAGTTACTCGGGTACTCCATAGGGCGAATACGGTTAGCGCTGGTTATAAATAGCTGTTTTTTATAGATATTGGTATGCCTAAATACGCGGCGGTAGACGGAGTTAAAGAAGCTTTCGGCAATTTCAAAGTTACCATAATGCTGAAGTAGGGCTTCAAACTCGTTTTTAACCTCTTGCAGGAAAGCCTGATCTACATTGGTATTTTCGGCCATTTGTTGTAAACATTGGGCTGTTTTGCCAACGTGATAGTCGTATAGACTAATGCGTTTTTTCGCCGCAATCTGCACACCATGCCAATCGGCATTTTCAAAGCGCAGTTTAGCGCCGCGTGTCACCTCTAAAAAACGACTATAGAAGACATCAAAGGATGCCAGTAATGCGCCTGCTAGTTGTGCTTCTAATGCTTTTTCCATTCGACCGCCCTTAATATAATATCCTCTGTAAATATCGCAATGTTTCCACATATTTTCAACATCTTTACCCACGATTATAAAAAAAATGCGTCGCGGTCATCGCTATTTTTACTTGATTTAGCTCGCATTTTTTGATATTGCTATAGGTATTGAAATTTTTAGCAGATTGATTACCTTTTATTATGACTTATAGCCCAGTAATTATTACCACCACAACCACTTACACTGTTATTACAACGGTGGGATGACTGGTAGGGCTTAAGACAGACATTATGAAAAGCCCGTTACCATTAGGAACGGGCTTTTTTGTATCAATACATTTATCGAATTAATACAAGGAGCAAAGGATGCGAGTTTTAAAATTTGGCGGTACATCGTTGGCAAATGCTGAACGATTTTCGTGTGCGGCCGATATCTCGGTAAGTAATCTTCATCAATCTCAGGTCGCGTTAGTACTATCAGCGCCTGCAAAAGTGACCAATAATCTTGTTGCCGCCGTGCAGCAGACAGTACGCGGGCTGGATGCAGAATCGTCACTCAACGAGATTGAGAGTATTTTCCAGTCCTTGATTGCGGGGTTAAAAAGTCAGCACAGTAACTACAACGATACGTTGGCCTTAACGGAGGTTGCCACTGCACTGGCAGAGTTGAAGCTGTATTTAACTGGGGTTAAACTGCTGGGGCAATGTCCAGAAAATATTGAAGCAAAAATTTTATGTACCGGTGAAAAACTCAGCATCGTGTGCATGGAGCAATTACTGCTGGCACGTCACTTTAATGTAGTCGTCATAGTGCCACAGGAAAAACTGGTTGGTAAGGGCAGTGTGCTTGAAGCGTCGGTGGATATCGATGCTTCACGGGCGCGTTTCATGCAAGATCCGATCAAACCCGATCATATTTATCTGATGCCAGGTTTTACTGCCGGTGATGAACAAGGCGAGACTGTGGTACTGGGGCGTAACGGTTCCGATTATTCTGCTGCGGTACTGGCCGCATGTTTGCAAGCGGATTGCTGTGAGATCTGGACCGATGTGGACGGGGTTTATGCTTGTGATCCGCGCCTAGTAAAAGATGCTAAACTGCTAAAAACCTTAAGTTACCCTGAAGCAATGGAACTGTCTTATTTTGGTGCCAAAGTACTGCATCCGAAAACTATCGCACCGCTTGCACTGCATCATATTCCTTGCTTGATTAAAAACACCCAAAAGCCGCAAGGGGAAGGCACCCTAATTGGTGGCTACTCGTCGCAGACTCAAGCGGAAGTTAAATCCCTGTCAGAACTTAGCGGTATGACGATGATTAATGTATCCGGCCCAGGTATGAAAGGTATGGTTGGCATGGCGGGGCGCATCTTTGAAGCTGTGTCTCGGGCGGGTGTCTCCATCGCGCTTATTACCCAGTCATCTTCAGAGTACAGTGTCAGCTTCTGCATTCACAGCTATGATGCCAGCAAGGCCAGAATCGCGTTAAATACCGAGTTTGATTTAGAGATCCGCAATCAACTGCTCGAACCGATTGAGATGCGTGACGGGCTGGCGATTATTTCGTTAGTCGGTGATGGCATGCGTAAGGCTAATGGTATTGCGGCGCGATTTTTTACCGCATTAGCCCAAGCATCTGTTAATTTAGTGGCGATTGCGCAAGGATCATCCGAGCGTTCTATCTCGGCTGTGATTGATGAAACCAAAGCCAATGAAGCGATCAAAGCGTCGCATCAGATCTTTTTTGGCAAACAGCAATATATCGAGTTATTCCTGCTGGGGTGTGGTGGTGTCGGTGCGGCCTTGGTCGAACAGGTCAAACGCCAGAAAGCATTTTTAGCCAAACGGCAGATTGAGATCAGGGTATGTGGCATTGCCAACAGTCGGCAGATGTTACTCGATCCTGAAGGTCTAGATCTTACCAATTGGGAAGCTGCGCTGGATGCCAGCAATATTGAATTCTCTATTAATCATGTTTCTGATCTTGTCACTAACAGCCACATTATCAATCCGGTGATCGTTGACTGCACGAGCAATGATGATCTTGCCAGTCAGTATGTTGACTTTTTAGGGCGTGGTTTTCACGTCGTTGCTGCGAATAAGAAAGCCAATACTATGAGTATGGATTATTACCAGCAGTTGCGCAGTACCGCATTAAAAACCCGTCGCCGGTTCTTGTACGATACCAATGTTGGTGCTGGACTACCAGTGATTGAAAATCTGCAGAATCTACTGAGTGCCGGTGATGAATTGGTCCGTTTTAACGGTATTCTCTCCGGTTCCATGTCTTACATTTTCGGTAAACTCGATGAAGGCATGAGCTTTTCACAGGCGACCAGTCAGGCACGGGATAACGGCTTTACCGAGCCGGATCCAAGAGAAGATCTCAGTGGTATGGATATTGCGCGTAAGTTACTGATCATTGCACGTGAAGCGGGCATGAACCTCACGTTGGATCAGGTTGAAGTTGAAGCGGCACTGCCGTCTGACTTTGATGCTTCAGGCACTAATGATGAATTTATGGCGAAACTACCGCAAGCGGATGCTTACTTTGCTGATTTACAGGCAGAGGCAGCAAAATCAGGCAAGGTACTGCGCTATATTGGCCAGATAGAAGACGGTAAGTGTAGGGTGTCCATTGCCGCTGTGCCTGAATCGGATCCGCTAAATAAAGTGAAAGACGGTGAAAATGCGCTGGCTTTCTATAGCCGTTATTATCAGCCTATCCCGATGGTATTGCGGGGTTACGGCGCGGGTTCTGAAGTGACAGCCGCTGGTGTTTTTGCTGACGTATTACGTACATTAAACTGGAAACAAGAGGTTTAGAAAATGAGTCTTGTGGTATACGCACCGGCATCGGTAGCAAATGTAAGCGCAGGTTTTGATGCATTAGGATTTCCTATCGCGCCGATTGATGGTTCTCTTATTGGGGATCGGGTTTTTATTACGGCATCAGATGCGGCTTTTAGTCTGACTTCAAGTGGCCGGTTTGAGCATAAATTACCCGCTGATTACCGAGAGAATATTATCTATGATTGTTATCTTAGTTACGCTGCCGCCCTAGAACAACGTGGGCAGACAATCAAACAGCTGGCGATGCAACTAGAAAAGAATTTGCCGATTGGCAGTGGCCTGGGCTCTAGTGCTGCTTCTATCGTGGCGGGTTTAGAGGCGCTTAATGCGTTTCATGATAATTGCCTGAATGAACACGAAATGGTGTTACTGATGGGCGAGCTGGAAGGTAAGATCAGCGGCAGTATCCATTACGATAACGTGGCGCCCTGTGCGTTGGGTGGTTTGCAGTTGATGCTGGAAGCCAACGGGGTTGTCAGTCAGGAAGTGCCTTGTTTTGATGATTGGTACTGGGTGGTGGCTTATCCTGGCATCAGTATTTCAACAGCTGCAGCGCGGTCAATTTTACCTGAGCAATATAGCCGCAGTGATTGCTTAGCACATGCGCGTCATTTAGCGGGTTTTGTCCATGCTTGTTATAGCCAGCAAGAGACGCTGGCCGCCGCGATGCTCAAAGACGTCATTGCAGAACCGTACCGCGCCCAGTTGATTCCTGGTTTTGAGCAGGTGCGCAGTTATGCCAAACAAAACGGTGCCCTGGCGACAGGCATTTCCGGCTCTGGACCGACTGTGTTTAATGTCATGAAAGACTTGCAACAGGCAGAGCAGTTAAAAACCTGGTTAGAAAATAATTTTATTCAAAATGGTGATGGTTTCTGTCATATTTGTAAAATTGATAAACAGGGCGCACGGGTTGTCGGCGACAAGCTGTAACCTTAGTTTGAAGGTTGCCAGCTATGGCTTTCAATAGCGTTGTTATCATAGCTTTTAGCATAGTTAATAATGTCATGTGCAGCGGTCGACAAGGCGCACATGATGTTTTATCAATTTAGTCTAGTTTATGTCTAAGTTTAAGCTTAGTTTTAGGGAACGAACAATGAAGTTATACAGCATTAAAGATCATGCGGAGCAAGTGAGCTTTGCCCAAGCAGTAAAGCAGGGCATGGGTAAAAACCAAGGGCTGTTCTTTCCAACAGACATAACCCCGATTGCCGACATTGATGGTCTGTTAGCAATGAACTTAGTGGACCGTAGCCGAGTCATTCTGCAGTCACTGATCGGTGATGAATTTAGCGAACAGGAACTGCATGAAATTGTAGCCGGCGCATTTAATTTTCCTGCTCCGGTAGCTAAAATAAATCGCAAGATCAGTGCGTTGGAATTATTTCATGGTCCTACTTTGGCATTTAAAGATTTTGGTGGCCGTTTCATGGCGCAATGTCTGTCGCACCTAAACCGCGATAACAAGGATAGTAGCGAGAAGATCACTATCCTTACTGCCACGTCTGGCGATACTGGTGCGGCCGTTGCGCATGCCTTTTATGGCATTGAGAATATCGACGTTGTGGTTATGTATCCAAAAGGCAAGATCAGCTTCTTGCAGGAGCAGATGTTCTGTACCCTAGGCGGTAATATCCGCACTATTGCTATCGATGGTGACTTTGACGCCTGCCAGGCGCTAATGAAGCGTTCATTTGATGACGCTGAGCTGCGTCAGGCGATTGGCCTTAATTCGGCAAACTCGATCAACATCAGCCGCTTGATGGCGCAGATCTGCTATTACTTTGAAGCCTTTGCCCAGCTGCCGAAAGCGCAGCGTGCGCACACAGTGGTGTCGGTACCCAGTGGTAACTTCGGTAACCTGACCGCCGGACTGTTGGCAAAAACACTCGGTTTACCTGTTAAACGCTTCATTGCCGCAACAAACATTAATGATACCGTGCCACGCTATTTGCAAAGCGGAAAGTGGGATCCAAAAGCCACTCAGGCAACCCTGTCTAATGCGATGGACGTAAGTGTGCCCAGTAACTGGCCACGCATTGAAGAACTTGCACGGATTAAAGGCTGGGATTTGTCAGAGTTGGCCTCTGATTTCTTGTCAGATGATGACACTAAAAAAGCCGTTGTTGCACTGGCAGAACAGGGCTATTTGTGTGAACCGCACGGCGCGATTGCCTATGACCGGTTAGCTGCACAGTTAGCTGATGATGAATACGGTTTATTCTTATGTACCGCACATCCGGCTAAGTTTAAAGAATCGGTTGAGGCTATTTTACAACGTGAAATCGATTTGCCGCAAGCACTGGCTGATTGTGCAGATAAGCCGAATTTATCTGTCGATATGGCGAATGACTTTGCTGCGTTACGGGCTTTTTTGATGGCCTAATGCAACGTTAAACTTATACGTTATTATCTGCTATCTTGATTAATTATCGTTGATAATAGTTAAAGCCTTAATCCGACTATTCGGTTAAGGCTTTTTTATTATCCTGCGGGGTTATAACAGCTTAAATTCAAATAATAAGCCTGCATTTTGAGCATTTATTTTCTCATGCAAAGCGACAGTAGCTATAATTAGCGCTTGAATATCTGTAACAACACAGGTAGCGTTGCCTCATCACGATCGCATTGGCGTAATTTGCTGGGCTGTTTTTTAAGCCCAATCGCGATATAGTGGCAGAGACAGAAATAGTGTTTTCATCGTTATAAATAAGGCATTTATGGGCAAGGTATTAAAAGATCTCCTCGAGCAATTAACATTAGAAACGATTGAGGACGGCATTTATCGCGGCCAAAGTCAGGATTTAGGCTTTGGTAATGTATTTGGCGGTCAGGTTATGGGACAGTCATTATCGGCGGCGAAAGAGACGGTGCCAGCAGACCGGAAGGTACATTCTTTCCATTCTTACTTTCTGCTCCCAGGAGATGTAAAAAAACCCATTATTTACGAGGTCGAAAATATCCGCGACGGTGGTTCAATTACCACGCGGCGGATCCGCGCGATTCAAAATGGCAACGCCATTTTTTATATGACCGCCTCATTTCAGATAGAACGGGACGGTTATGATCACCAGGATGCGATGCCTGATGTACCACCACCGGAGGAATTGACGTCTGAGCTGGATCATATTCTGGCCCATCGCGATGAATTGCCGGAGCACATTCGCGCTAAGTTTGTTTGCGAAACGCCGATTGAAACGCGGCCGGTGCGTTATCTTAATCCGCTCAATGAAGAAATAATCGAACCGGTACGTTATGTCTGGTTCAAAGCCAATGGCGTGATGCCGGATGATGCGCGGATCCATAAATACCTGCTGGCTTATGCCTCTGATTTTTATTTCTTACCAACGGCATTGCAGCCCCATGGTAAAGGTTTGATGAGCCCGAATATGCAGGTGGTTACGATTGATCATTCTATGTGGTTCCATCGCGATTTTCGGATGGATGACTGGTTATTGTATGCGGTAGACAGTTCTAACGCATCCGGTTCACGTGGTCTGGTACGAGGACGCTTCTTTACTCGTGATGGTAAAATGGTCGCAACTAGCATGCAAGAGGGATTAATTCGTAATCGAGAGATCGCTTAATGACATAATTCAGCAACATTTCGGAAAAAAATGCCGAAATGTTGTTTTATTACGAAAGTTTGTGGTCGAGATCATGCTTTCCTGAAATTTTTAAACATTTAATATGACAACATATTCGCTTATTGGCCTTTTTATTCTACAATGACCTTTGTTTTGCTATTTAGGTATTTATTCCTTATATATGTCAATTAGAGTTGCTATTAATGGTTACGGGCGTATCGGGCGCAGTGTTGTCCGCGCATTGTATGAAAGTAACCGCCAAAGCGAGATAAAGATTGTTGTTATCAATGAACTCGCTGAACCTGAAGCTATCGCGCATTTAACCCAGTATGATTCTACTCACGGCCGCTTCCCCTTTTCTGTCCAGCTGGGCGACAATATATTACAGATTGAAAATGACTGTATTCATTTAGTCCGACATGCTGAACTTAAAGATTTACCGTGGCAGGAACACGACATTGATATTGTATTTGATTGCACAGGCATCTACGGCTCTAAAGCAGATGCAGAGCAACACCTAAAGGCAGGCGCAAAAAAAGTCATTTTCTCTCATCCTGCCAGCTCTGACGTTGAGGCTACCGTCGTCTATGGTGTTAACCATAAGCAGTTGACTGGCGATGAAACGTTTCTTTCCGGCGCATCTTGTACTACCAACTGCATGGTACCCGTCATTGATACGATCGATAAGGCATTTGGCATTCGCTGTGGCGCCATTACGACGATTCACTCGGCGATGAATGATCAGCCTATTATTGATTCTTATCACACTGATCTACGCCGCACCCGCGCTGCCAGTCAATCTATTATCCCGGTTGACACTAAATTAGCGGCGGGAATTGAACGTATATTGCCGAAATTCGCCAACAAATTTGAAGCCATTGCAGTGCGGGTTCCCACCCTCAATGTTACTGCGATGGACCTTAGCGTTAAAATTAGAAAAGAGGTGACAATCCAAGAAATTAACGATTGTCTGCAAGCGGCTTCCTTGACTAATCTACAGGGTATTTTGGGGTACACTGAAGCACCCCTTGTCTCGATAGATTTCAACCATGACCCCCGCTCGTGCATCATTGATGGCACCCAAACTCGGGTAAGTGATGGGAATTTGGTTAAACTATTAGTATGGTGCGATAACGAATGGGGCTTTGCCAATCGGTTGCTCGATACTAGCCAGTATTTATTTAGCCTAGCGAAATGAATTTAATTTAATATAAATTTTAAAATTGATAGATTTAAGGATTAAACGATGAACATTATTAAAATGACAGATCTCGATCTTGCAGGTAAACGCGTATTAATTCGTGCGGATCTAAATGTACCGGTTAAAAATGGCAAGGTAACATCAGATGCACGTATTCGCGCATCACTACCCACCATTAAACTGGCTTTAGCAGCGGGCGCAAAAGTGATGGTAACATCGCACCTAGGCCGTCCAACAGAAGGTGAGTTTGCTCAAGAGTTTTCTTTAGAGCCAGTCGTAAACTATCTTAAAAACGCGTTAGACAATAACGTGGTACTGGCGCGTGATTACCTCGACGGTATCGAGCTTAATGCGGGTGAACTTGTTGTACTGGAAAATGTACGCTTTAATAAAGGCGAAAAGAAAAACGAAGACGCGCTGTCAAAAGCATACGCATCACTGTGTGACGTATTTGTTATGGATGCATTCGGTACTGCGCATCGCGCGCAAGCATCAACTTACGGTGTAGGCATGTTTGCACCTATCGCTTGTTCAGGCCCGTTACTTAGCGCAGAACTTGAAGCGTTAGGTAAAGCAATGGACAAGCCTGCTCGTCCATTGCTTGCTATCGTTGGTGGTTCTAAAGTTTCAACCAAATTGACTGTACTTGATTCATTATCAAAGATTGCTGATCAACTGGTTGTTGGTGGTGGTATCGCTAACACGTTCATCGCTGCACAAGGTCATAACGTCGGTAAATCACTGTGTGAGCATGACTTAGTTGACACTGCTAAAGCACTCATGGCTAAATGTGAAATACCAGTAGCAACCGATGTGTTGGTAGCAACTGAATTTTCTGAAACGGCAGAAGCGACATTAAAAGCGGCGTCTGACGTTAGCGATGATGATATGATTTTTGACTTGGGTCCTGATTCAGCAAACAAACTTGCTAGCATGATTAAAGAAGCAAAAACAATTATCTGGAATGGCCCTGTGGGCGTATTCGAATTTGCTAACTTCTCGCAAGGTACTGAAATTATCGGTCGTGCCATCGCTGAAAGTGACGCATTCTCTATCGCGGGTGGTGGTGACACGCTAGCGGCAATCGATCAATTTGGTCTTACCGATGGTATCTCTTACATCTCAACAGGTGGCGGTGCTTTCCTTGAGTTTGTAGAAGGTAAAGTATTACCAGCGGTTGCAATGCTAGAAGAACGCGCTAAAAACGCATAATTTATAATTTATAATTTATAATTAGTAATTAATCGTTACTTTGCTGTTGTTTAACCACAGCAGCAAAGAATATTTCTAAAATTTGTGCTGAATAACCAGTGCTTACTTATGTAAACAATAGGGCTAATATTATGTCTAAGATCTTTGATGTTGTAAAACCAGGCGTTATCTCAGGCGATGACGTACAGAAAGTTTTTGCTGTTGCGAAAGAAAACAAATTCGCACTACCTGCAGTAAACGTGGTAAACACAGATTCAATCAACGGTGTTTTAGAAGCTGCTGCGAAAGCTAAATCGCCGGTTATCGTTCAGTTTTCTAACGGTGGTGCAGGTTTCTTCGCCGGTAAAGGCCTTAAACTTGAAGGTCAAGACGCTGCCGTTATGGGCGCGGTTGCAGGTGCTAAATATGTACACGCAATGGCTGAATCTTATGGTATCCCGGTCATTTTACACACTGACCATGCTGCGAAAAAATTACTGCCTTGGATCGACGGACTACTTGACGCTGGTGAGGAGTTCTTCGCTCAAACTGGTAAACCACTATTTAGTTCACACATGCTTGATCTTTCTGAAGAGCCACTTGAAGAAAACATCGAAACTTGTGCTGCATACCTTAAGCGTATGGACAAAATGGGCATGACTATCGAGATCGAATTGGGTTGTACTGGTGGTGAAGAAGACGGCGTTGATAACTCCGATATGGATTCTTCTGAACTATACACTTCACCTGAAGACGTTGCATACGCATACGAGACACTAAGCGCAATCAGCCCACGTTTCACTATCGCGGCTTCATTCGGTAACGTACACGGTGTTTATAAGCCTGGTAACGTGGTACTTACACCAACAATCCTACGTGATTCACAAGCTTACTGTTCAGAAAAATTCGGTATTGCTAAAGATGCCTTAAACTTCGTATTCCACGGTGGTTCTGGTTCAAGCGCCGCTGAAATCCAAGAGTCTATCGGTTACGGTGTGATTAAAATGAACATCGATACTGATACACAGTGGGCGACATGGGACGGTATCCGTGCTTATGAAGCTGAAAAACACGATTACCTACAAGGCCAAATCGGTAACCCAACGGGTGACGATGCGCCAAACAAGAAACATTATGACCCACGCGCATGGTTACGTGCTGCTCAAGCGAGCTTAGTTGCACGTCTAGAGCAAGCGCATAAAGATCTAAACAGCGTAGACGTACTGTAATTTACCTTGAGTGATTATAATTTACCTTAAGTGATTATAATT
>JBLHPA010000029.1:0-24369 GCA_047628235.1 Moritella sp. | reverse complement strand
AATGTGGCTCCCCTTGCTAGACTTGAACTAGCGACATATGGATTAACAGTCCACCGTTCTACCAACTGAACTAAAGGGGAACAAATTGTGTGCTTCTTACGAAGCCAGCCCGTGTGCTGTTAACATACATGCTGTCTAAAAAAAGTGGCTCCCCTTGCTAGACTTGAACTAGCGACATATGGATTAACAGTCCACCGTTCTACCAACTGAACTAAAGGGGAATTAATTGTCTTTGTTTCGAAGACGGGGCGAATATTAAGATGAGTTGATTCGACTGTCAATGATAAAACAGCCAAAAGTCTTAATTGCGCAATGTTTGTTGAATAACTGAACGATAGCGCTTAAGAAATGTTAATGGCGTATCCTAAGTAAACAGCTAGTTTTTGGCTGTTAAAATGGGATTGTGAGCAATTGCGACTTTACAATACCTATTTTAATTATCTGGGAAAGACCAAATACCTATAGTCAGTGCAAAATTACTGCATTTCACAACAGAAAGTCAGTTACCCTTGATTAAGCATGTGGTTCTTGACAGATTTATTAAGTTATCCACTAAATCTGTGGATAAGTCTGTTGATTAAGTATGTAAAAAGTATGGAGCTCTGATTTTATATATTTTATTAGGCTCATAATACTAATAAGAATATCTGTTTATTTCTATTTATTATCAGTTATTTAGCGTGTTTTATTGCCTGTGTCTAAGTCAGCGTTGCCAACTGGTCAGAGTGGTTGTATCAAAAGTGAACACCGATAATGCATTTTATTGCCCGCTGTTGATAACTGCTTGACATTTCTTTTTTTCATGATGCTATAGCGCTTTTAATTCTGTTATATCTTGGAAAGTAATGGCACAACAAGCGTAAGTTGGTATGATGACAAAACGTTTATACCCGTGGCCATTCAAAATGCTAATTCAGAGGCCAGCTTGAACACCAGAATAAAGCGCAATATGCAGAGAATGGTTATTCCCTTTTCAATTATTGCAACGCAGTGCTGGTTTTGAATCTGGTCACCTCTCGACTTGCTGATTTCTGCATTTCGAATGGTCATGGGTATGTATTTTGCTGTAAGGTTTTTGATTTAAAATAATGACAATTCTCTTCGATTTATGTTCTGAATATTCGCCAAGCGGCGATCAGCCTCAAGCAATTACCAAACTCGTTGATAGCTTTAATGCAGGGGTCGCCTGCCAAACGCTATTGGGGGTGACTGGATCTGGTAAAACTTATACTATCGCCAATATGATTGCACAGCTCAACCGACCGACTCTCTTAATGGCGCCGAATAAAACGTTGGCTGCACAATTATATGCGGAAATGAAAGCCTATTTCCCTAATAATGCTGTTGAGTATTTTGTCTCTTATTATGATTATTATCAGCCTGAAGCGTATGTGCCCAGTACTGACACCTTTATTGAAAAAGATGCTGCAGTTAATTCCCACATCGAACAGATGCGTTTATCAGCGACTAAAGCGCTGTTAGAGCGGAGAGATGTGATCCTAATCGCTTCTGTATCTGCTATCTATGGTTTAGGTGATCCAGCGTCATATCTTAAAATGATGTTGCATGTGTCTGTAGGAGAAGAGATTAGTCAGCGTAGCATTATCCGCCGTTTAGCCGAGCTGCAATACACCCGTAATGATATGGCATTCCAGCGTTCGACTTTTCGTGTACGCGGAGAAGTAATCGACATTTATCCGGCCGAGTCGGACAAGCATGCCGTGCGCATCGAGATGTTTGATGATGAAATTGAACGCATAAGTTATTTTGATCCGCTAACCGGTGCCGTTGAAAAAACCGTAGCGCGGGCAACCATTTATCCAAAAACTCACTATGTGACGCCGAGAGAAAAGATCTTATCAGCAATCGATGATATTAAAGTCGAGTTAGTAGAGCGTAAAAAACAGCTACTATCGGCGAATAAATTAATTGAAGAACAGCGGGTCAGCCAGCGTGTGCAATTTGATATTGAGATGATGCAAGAGCTGGGCTACTGCTCAGGGATTGAAAACTATTCTCGCTATCTATCAGGTCGAACGCCAGGCGAAGCACCGCCGACGTTACTTGATTATCTGCCAGATGATGGCTTGCTGGTTATTGATGAATCACACGTTACCGTATCGCAGATTGGTGCTATGTACAAAGGTGACCGTTCGCGGAAAGAAACCCTGGTTGAATTTGGTTTTCGCCTGCCTTCTGCATTAGATAACCGACCACTTAAGTTTGATGAATTTGAAGCCATCTCACCGCAAACACTCTATGTGTCAGCAACGCCACGTGACTATGAACTGGATCGCTGTGAAGGTGAAATTGTGCAGCAAGTAGTCAGGCCTACGGGTTTACTTGATCCTCAAATCGAAGTGCGTCCTGTTGACACACAGGTTGATGACTTGCTGAGTGAGATCAATATCCGGGCCGCTAAAGGTGAACGTGTACTCGCGACGACCTTAACTAAGCGTATGGCTGAAGACCTTTCTGAATACCTTGCTGATCATGGGGTAAAGGTGCGCTATCTACATTCTGATATTGATACGGTTGAGCGGGTTGAGATCATTCGTGATTTACGTTTAGGTAAATTTGATGTGCTGGTGGGGATCAACTTACTGCGAGAAGGTCTGGATATGCCGGAAGTGTCTTTAGTGGCGATCTTAGATGCAGATAAAGAAGGTTTCTTACGTTCGGAACGTTCCTTGATCCAAACCATAGGCAGGGCAGCGCGTAATCTTGAAGGTAAAGCTATCCTATACGCTAATAAGATAACCAAGTCGATGGATAAGGCTATCACCGAAACAGAACGACGTCGAGAAATGCAGCACCAGTTTAATATTAAAAATGGCATTGTACCCAAGGCATTGAATAAACGTGTTGGTGACTCGCTGGGTATTGGCGGCATGCCTGAGCAAGAAAAAATGAGAATTGCTGAGCAACAAGCTATTTATGCCATATTTACCCCCGCGGAACTGGGTAAAGAGATAGTCCGTTTAGAGGAACAGATGTATCAGCATGCACAGGATCTGGAGTTTGAAAAAGCTGGAGAAACACGAGATCGAGTTGCCAAACTGCGCGAGCAGTTAATTCGATAATGCGTTATTAATGCAGAACAGAAAGTAGAAAGCGCAACCCGATAACTCAGGTTGCGCTTTCTTTATGCGGCATGCCTAGATACTTTCTACTTAAATATTGTCTAGAACAGTGAATCAGACAGATCGAACAGTTCTTGATTGAAAGGACGTTTCATCTCTTCAATACATTCGATAATATCGTGATGAACCATTTCAGAATTCATCAGGCCTACACAACGGCCGCCTTCTCCTTTTAGCAGTAGTTTAACTGCAAAAGAACCCATACGACTGGCCATGATGCGGTCACGTGCTGTCGGCGTACCACCACGTTGTAAGTGGCCTAAAATGGTGGCACGAGTTTCTCGTCCGGTTTCTTTTTCAATCAGTTTAGCGAGTTCGTTTACGTTTGTTACATGCTCACACATAGCAATAATGGCGTGTTTTTTACCTTTATCGATACCGGCTTTAATTTGATTAAGCAAGTCTGCTTCATCATAGCCTTTTTCCGGAATAACGACGAATTCAGCGCCACCTGCGACTGCTGCACCTAGGGTTAAATCGCCGCAGTAGCGGCCCATAATCTCAACGATTGAGATCCGCTTGTGTGAGGTCGAAGTATCACGTAGTCGGTCAATTGCATCAACGACAATATTTAATGCGGTATCAAAACCAATGGTATAATTCGTACCGGCAATATCATTGTCGATGGTACCTGGAATACCAATACACGGATAACCCATTTCAGTCAGTTTTTTGGCACCCATATAAGAACCATCACCACCGATCACAACCAGTGCGTCAATCCCGTGTTCTTTCAGGTTTTTAATCGCTTCTTTACGTACGCTTTCTTCTCTAAATTCAGGGAAACGTGCAGACCCTAAGAAAGTACCACCACGGTTAATCACATCTGAAACAGATTGACGATCAAGTTTTTCAATCCGGTTTTTATGTAAACCTTCATAACCATCATAGATGCCATAAACTTCTAAGCCTAGATGTAAGCCTTCACGTACTACCGCGCGGATTGCTGCGTTCATGCCGGGAGCATCACCACCACTTGTCAAAACACCTATTTTTTTAATCATTGAAACCTCAAATATATCAATTGATGATACTTAACAGAGTTATGCAGCAGGCGATAAAACTGCTATTTACAACACTTGCTTTGGTACCGAGTACAGTACTGAGTGAGCCGTTGCAATTGGCATGGTTTTATCTATTGTTGCAGATATCCATCTATTTATTATAACATTATGTTCTATTTTTTTAGCCTGTCAATTGCAATTTTTACCGTTTAATTGACACTGGTCACTCTTTCATATGAAACTTCAATCAACAAGTTACAAGTATACACTATCGTAATTTGGATAAAAAAAGAGTTTATAAAAAGAATTGCAAAAAATAGAATAGAGAGTAATAAATTAGCCTATTGGCGGAACTTATTACTCTTATTAGTGGGCAATACTGCGCCGTATTATCAGTCAGTATTACTCTTAATGGAAAGGTTTACTTATGCAGAAGCGCCTGCAATTACCTTAGAGAACTCTTCAGCGTCAAGTGACGCACCGCCAACAAGGCCGCCGTCGATGTCTACTTGACCAAATAGCTCAGCTGCGTTAGCACCTTTCACAGAACCGCCGTAAAGGATTTGAACTTTGTTTGCTACAGCTGCATCTTGCTCTGTTAACCATGAACGGATATGGGCGTGGATGTCTTGTGCAATTTCAGGTGTCGCTGTTTTACCAGTACCGATTGCCCAAACTGGTTCGTATGCAATCACTGCATTGTTTAGTGATGTGATACCAGACTTAGTGACAACGGCTTGAAGTTGAGCTTCAACAACTGCTTTAGTTTCGCCAGCTTCGAATTGCGCAAGTGTTTCACCGATACAAAGTACAGGTACTAGGCCATTAGCTTGCGCAACTGCGAATTTTTCAGCTACAACTTCGCTTGACTCACCGTGCAAGGTACGACGTTCGCTGTGACCAACTAGTGTATATTTACAACCGAATTCTTTCAGCATTGCTACTGAGTTTTCGCCAGTGAAAGCACCCGCTACATTTACGTCACAATCTTGTGCGCCGTATGTAATTGGAGTATCAGCAGTTAATGCTTCTACTTGTGGGATGAAAATAGCAGGAGGGCATACTGAAACTTCAACAGTTGCGTTGTCTTTTGCCGCAACGACTAAGCCTTTAATTAAAGCTTCTACAGATGCTTTAGTTGCATTTAGTTTCCAGTTACCCATTACTAGTGCTTGTCTCATGTCTTTCTCCAATAGAATTAAAAACAGTTTTCTGCAACTTGAACATCTTAAGTTGAGAACATGAATAGATTATAGAGTCATATTATAGTTGAGCAAGTTGTCATAGAGCAATTTTTAGTAATAAAACTACATAAAATACAATAACTGTGACTTATCCCACGTTTACTTGGGTTGTTCAGCGGCACTTGCTGAAATAATTACAGTCTGATTTATTTATTGGTCATTTTTTAACGACAGCCAGGCTAGTCCTAACCATTCATGAATGACCCTTTCACTCACGGCTAAGTGATTAGCACGCGGGAAGTAATAGTGAAGTGGTTGCATCCCCGTGACCGCTTTACTGACATGTGCGGTTGGTGCAGGGATAGGGAATAGACCTTGCTGTTGGAATATTTTCATTGCCCTAGGCATGTGGGTCGCTGAGGTCACTAATGCAACGGTTTTATCTTTGGTAATCTTTTTATTATCAATAGCTTCTTCTATTGTGTCGCGAGGCTCTTCTAATAATATAATAGCCGATTCGGGTACGCCTAACGCGATTGCCAAACGCGCATTCATTTTCGCATTACTGTTAATATCGCCACCGCCATAACCGCTAAAAATTAACTTCGCCGTTGGGTTTAGATTATAAATTCGCACACCTTCAGTGGTTCTGGCAAGGGCAGCAGGGGTTAGCTGACTGGTGATCGGCAAGCTGTCTACTGTTGTGTGACCGTTACCCAATACGTGGATATAATCGACACTTTGTTGCTGGTAACTTGGGTATTGAGATTCTAATGTTGCGGCTAAACGGGTAGCGACAGGATCGAGGCTTAAAACCAATAATGTAATAAAACTACCACATAATATAATTTGAGCGCTGCGCTTATAACGGGTGCGTTTATATAATAGCGCGGCCAGCAGGATGAAAGTGAGCAGTAGGGGCAGCGGCATCAGCCAGGTGCCGATGATTTTTTTTAGTGCGAACATGGAAGGGTGTGCCTCTGTATTGCTACTCGCATAGTAACAGTGTCCACTCTATTTTTGCTTTGAGTAGCGGTTCCTGTTGCCAGCCTAACTGATGCTGATTCATTAGCGTAATATGTGCCCGCCACGACGCTGGGTACATTAGCGGGTTAACCGGTGAATGTTCTGTAAGTTGTGGGAAATATTTATCTGGAGTGGCAAGTGTTTTTAATTGATTGCTATCTAGGCTGATGAGTTCGGCCAGGCTCGGTAAAATGATGCCATTAACCTTAAAATCATCTTTAGCGATCCTTAAACCTTCAGGATCTAAATCGCCAAAGTAATAAATAGGTAATGATTGACTACAATAGGATACGAATTTGCACACTTCATTGGCACGTTTACCTGTTTGGCTGTCACCACGATATACCACCAATGCATTACTGAACAGTGGGTTGTCTTTTAGCTGGTGAAGATAATACATGGGAGGGAAATTTTCACAGATAATCAATGCATCATGTTCGATGCTTTCAATCATCTTGTGCCGTACCTCCATACCTGCACAGCTAATAGAGTGGAATAAATCGCTTATTTCATGATTTAATTTCAGACGACCGGCAGCATTATTGAGTAATATTACGTCTTGAGAGGCGTTAGCACCGTATTTTTCATTATTGTGCTGCGCTGGGTTCTCAACGCGATCACCCGTTGGATAGTCATCGTGAAAAATATCGAGCCCGGTTTCACTGAGGATAAAATCTTGCAGCAATGTTGCTTCGCCAGTCGCTAACTGAAAACGTTTTCTAAGCGGCGCACTGCGACGAGTTCGGGGAATAAGCATTTCATAACCCTGGCCAGAAAGCGCTTTGATCTCATCGGTTAGCGAATTACTTATTTGTATCCTTTCTGGCTCGCAAACGAGTTCGCGGCATTTGTCATATAGCTTCCTGCTAATATCCATCGTCAGATCCGTTGTAGTTGTATGTCGCTTACCAATAAATTGCCTGAAACCAGTTGTGTACTTGCTAACTCAGCGGCGGTGCTACCAGAAAGATCAATATCCATGGCTTTACGTACCGCAGGTGCGCATTTGTAATATTCATTATAAAGAATACTTAACCACAGATGTTTGGGTAAAATATCGGTTAGTTGGTTATCCTGTTGCCAGTAGTGTAGGGCTGAAAAGCGGTTGCCTTTATGAGTGATAACCTGTTTAAACAACGCTTCACACTGGGATAATACATAATCCGCTTCCAGTTGGCGGGCCTTCTGTTCTAAATCGTCAATGCGGCCAGCCTGGCGTAAATCTACCGAGTCACTGTCAGCCTTCGCTTCTTTGCGCAGTGACTGATAGATTTCAGTTAACTCTTCCTGCTGGATCGGGTTACTAATATCGACACTCGCCGACAGTGCTAGCGGGTTCACTCGATTGAAAATTGCCGGCACACACTTACGATCAGCATAGTCATCCAATTCCCAAATGGGATTGTCTTTGAGGAATTTAGACATTGCCTTCAGGCGGGCAACTTGTTCGTTCTGCTGACGGAAGGTCATCAACAACTGACGCATGCGGTTTACCGCACCTTCTAACTGGCGGTTAATACGTCGATAGCCATCAATAAAGAAGGTGACTTTACGGCTTAGCTCAGCCGGTACATCATCCCAGTCTAACCACGCATAGACATCGGCTAAATTGATGTCTGCAAGGGCATTTAATAAGCCTTCTGTGTAGGCAATGGCTTTTTCATTTTCATGAATTTTACTTTCTAAGCTGTCAACAAAACCAAACTTACTGGTAATAGCGGCAAACAAACCACTGACACTGTCTTCTAACTCATAAACGATGCCGTACAGCTCTTCATCAACCTGACTGAGATAGAAGGCTACTTCATTGTGAAGTCCCGTTAATAAGGCGCGTTTATAAGACTTAATATCGTCGTCAATGTGCTGCATCACTTTTGCTATATCGGTACGTTTACGGTACGACGCATGACGCAGTAATAACTTATCTAAGATGCGCTTAAGATTGATGGCAAGCATATAAGCACCATCATCTTCGCTGGGACGGATCAGGCCATTTTTAGTCAACATTTCTAATAAGGCGGTGTTTTCACCGTTATCAATAATGTTGCCATCAAAGTAGGCCTGCGCCAGCATGCTGCTATTTGCTTTGGCAAACGAGCTGCGAATTATCTGGGCAATTTTTTCAACTTCAGTAGCGGTTTGCTGCCGTTGCATTAAAACATCTCCGACTGTGAATCATCGAATATGTGGCTATCTTGTTTTTCAAGTTTCAGCTCTTCACTGTCATTAATAAAATCAATTAACTCGTGAATATAGTTCATCTTTGCCGTGATTTGATAGATGGTACTGCCAGTATCAAGGCGCTGAACATAACCGGCTTCTGCCAGTTTTTTCAAGATGAAGTTAAGCTGTTCTGAAATCTCATTGCGGCTGGTTTTGAATACACCTTTATTGGTCAGTAATGCCAGCTGTTGTTTTAATGTCGGCTCATTATCAATACCGCGTAGCAACTCTGACAGGCGGATGGTATCACCGGCACGCATGGCGCAATCGTGTACCAATGCTGTCATCGCGAGATCGAGAAAATTGACCAAGGGGCGAAAAATATCCCGCACCTGGCGCAGTTGCTGACGAATGTCTGCGCGGTTTTCCTCTTCAATGGTGCAGTAGCAAGCGACAAAAGCCAAACCATCTTCGATCACTTTAACCTTACGGTTGAGCAGGCGCAGGTAATCATTGGTTTTGTCTAACAGGCTTTGTTCTGACAGGTAGCGGTAAGCGTCCGGTTGGCTAACCTGACAAATAGTGTGACCCTGTAACAATAATTCAACGGTAGTTTGAAACATGGGTTAAACCTTTTCTGAGTATTCGAGTTGCGAGTGTTCGGGTTGCGCGTTACTGGCGCTCAGTAACGCCATCAATGGATCGTCTTCGACATTCATCTGAATCAGGCGATTATTGCGGCTATCAATTTCGTACAGATGATCAAATAACTGCAATACCGATTTATCCGTTGACGGTGACGCCGTCATGATCTGAATGCCATGCTGGTTGAGCATCGCCAACATAGCCTGGATATTTTCGGAATGTAACTCACCCAGTTCATCCACAGGCCAAGTAATGACAGTATTTTCATTCGGGCGTAGCATCGTCGTCAGGCCAGTGAAGAAGGTGATCAAGGCTAAATAGGATAAGCCTGTTGATGATACATCTTCGAGTTCTTTTGGCGTTGTCGCGCGTGTGGTGCGGCCATTTTCAACAATGGTAAATTCAATATCAAATAACTCGTTATGCTGCATGCTGTTGTTTTTAGGTAACACGGCTGACAATTCATCTAAGCTATCTATTAACTCCTGCGGAATACTGCGATCATGGGTTACTTCAGTACTGGCTTTATAAGCCTCGAATGCATCGTTTACGTTTTCGAGCTGCTGCCAATAACCGAGTTTATCCATCTTAGTTTTGATGGCTATCTTGATATCACCCAGCGCAGTAAAGAACTGCTTACCATTCATATGGCTGGAAAGTTTGCGGCCCGTGCGGCTAATGTTACGATCAAAGTTACTCAAATGACTATAAATAGAAAGAATATCATTGGCGCGTAATTCTACCTCATGAGTGGTTGAGGTTTGCAATAGCTTCGCTGTTTTCAGTACATAACTGAGTTGTAAACCGCTGTTAATCGCTTCTTCGAGTTTATGATTCTGCTCATCTGAATCATTGACCACTTGTTCGTTTAACCAACCTGTCTGCAAGGTACTTTTTGAGTATAGTTTTAGGGTGCTGGTCACCTTGGCGACGGTGCTCATGACATTACTGCGTTGTTTGCTTAACAAGTTGGTTTGGTTGTCGGTTAATTTGGAAATATTATTAACACTGTATGCAGGCAAATGGCTGTGTTCGGTGGCCGGATAATCTGCCAAATTCAAAATGCTGCGATCTAACCCTTTCAGCTGTAAGATCAAATCAGTTGTGTGTTTTTCAAGTTGCGATCTTTCTTGCTCTCGCTTATCTGTCGACTGCTGGTACTGTTGTGTTTTGTCTTTAAGTTGTTGCTGGAAACGTTGAATAGCGGCATCGAGTCGACGTAAGCGCTCACGCCCTGGTTCAACTTGTGACCAACTGTGTTCTAGCCAGTTCTGATAAGTTTCAGCTTTATGCTGGAACATGCTCGCCGTTTCAACTGCACTCTCGGTGTGCTTTACCTTATCGGCAAGGGCATTGAAAATACTGGCATTGATACCCGCCTCACTCAGTGCGGCCTGCAATGCGGCTTCAATTCGCTTCGCCTCTTTCTCAGCATCATTGCGTAGATTATTTAACGATTGATGGTAGCTGTCGATGCGTTGATTGAAATCGGTTTCCAGCTGGCAGTGCACGCCTAATCGTTCATTGCTTAACGCGTTGTTGGCGTTTTGATAGTCAACGTTGGCTTGGCTGATCTCTTGTTCGATCTGGGTTAACTGTAGTTTTGTTTCGGCCAGTTCGGTTTGAATTCGGGCAATGGCTAATGCTTGCTGTTGTGCTAACTTGCTGCTTAGTTCGTCTTCTTCGCGCACTAAATTTTGCAGCAGCTGAGTTTGTTTGAACAGAAGCTGTTTACTCGACATCAGCTGTTTATCAAGTAATTCAACATCTTGATTAATTTTTTCTAACATTATCTGTAACGCTTCCAGTTCTGCTTTTTTGTTACCGATCTGGACTGAAATTTGCTGTTCTTTTTGAGCAAGCTCGGTATCCGTAAAAGAGGCATTTTCTAGCGCATTAAGATTGATTTTTATGCCGTAAAATAGCGCTACCTGAGTCAGTATTTCTGGATCGGTTAATTCTGCGCTGGTTAAATCTGGTACCGTTAATTCAGGTGCTATTAATTCTGGCTCAAGGTGCAGATGTTTCAATAAATCAGGGTTGATTACGCGACCGATATTTTTCTGCCAGCTAGGCACATGCTCGATTAAAAAGGCGTGAAGTGAGCCCAGAGCAGGAGAAAGCAAGGCGAGTACATCGCGGTGTTGCTGCGCAAGGTGGTTTAATTCAAGTTTTAACCGGTCATTTTGTTGTAGCGCTTGCTGTTGTTGCTGTCTTTTACCTTGTACTTGGCTGGTAACCCGGTTGAACTCGTCTTGACGTTCGGTAATGGTGCGGCGGCACTGGCTTAAGTTCTGTTGCAACTGTTGTGACTGCTGCGTTAATGCCGGATCGAGCGGTGGCTGTTGTAACTGCAGATCCAGGGCAATATTTTTATGCACAAGTGGACTTTTCTTGTCCGTTAACTGATTTAATAATGTTTGGGTTTGCGCTTTTTGCTCACTTTCTAATTTAGCATAATGAAAGTCACTTTGGCTTAGTGCTGTAGTCAACTGCTGTTGCTGAGAACTGATATCGTTCGTTAACTGTTGCTCATGTTTATTGAAGCTCAGCTCTTGTTTTTGTTTTTGCTCAGTAAAAGTGCGGCTTAAATCGGCTGATTTTTCGCTTAACTGGGTTTTTTCATTATTGAGACTGATTAAGCGTAATGATAAATCGGTTAATTCAGATCCGCGTTGCGCGTAGGTAGCGGCTTCATCATCTTCATAATCAATCTTTTGCTGTTCTATTTTATCCAGATCTTTCTTGGTTTCACCCTGCGCGTTTTCTTCGTCATGGCAGGCGGATTTAAGTGCCTTTTCTTTTTGTCTGTAAGTGTCAGTTAAGTCAGTCAGTTCGATGATCACATCTTTTAAGCGCGCGTCTGAAACTACCTGGTCTTGGATGCAGTTTTTCTGATGGATAAGTGCAAGGTGGTGCAGGTGCTGCAGGTCATGTTTGATTTCGACTAATGATTCGATATCGCCTAGAGACGCCAAAATCTTTTCTTCTAAATTCAGTACCGCTTGGGAAGAGTGAAGGTCGGCCAGCCAGTTATCAATATCGGTTTTGTTGATATTGACCATATCTGTCACGTTATGACTGAGCATCTCACTGCTGATTGCATCCTGGGATATTTCGATGATCATCTGTTTGATAACATCAAAATTTGAGATCTTATTAAATACCGAAGTGACAACTTTCTCGATGTGCTTAATCGGTGTCTGACTCATGGAGAAGCGTTGCTGCAGTTTGCGCAATTGCTTCTTGCCACCTAAATCACGATGGTTTTGAATAACTTTTGCATAATCATCGACACTTAACAGACTACTGACTTCGCAACGATGCTGGGTTCTGTAGTTTCGTTTGATCTCTTCATCGGTAAAGATATTCCCAGTTTCATCCAGGTACATGGCAAGATCGAATGCGTGATCAATAAATCGGTAGTTGAGTTTGTCACCGTCGCTCTTGATCAACACATGACATAACTGCGGTGTCGGCGTGCCGTTCGGACGCTGGTAGTCAAAGATGATATAGCTGGTTTTGCGCGGCAGATAATAGGCGGCAAATGATTTTTTATTGGCATTACGCTCAACAATACGGCCTGGACGAGCACCCCAAAATAACATGGGCAGTTTTAATAATGTAGTTTTACCTGCACCATTGGTACCTGCAACCTTGATGTTGCCCTGGTTATTTAGTTCTAAAAGCTTACCCGGCCAAAAGCTGTCAATTAGGTAAGTCGTTCGACAAAGATATTGTTGTGCAGGTTCAGTCATCATCATCATTTTAGCAAGAAATCGAACCGCATATTTTAACCGAACGGGCGATAAGATGTAAGAAAAAACGCTAAGTTTAAGACGATGATGGGCGGTTCTGTTCACATAACCAGCAATTTATTTTCCCTTGTGGTAATTATGCGATTCTGGTGAATAATATTGCGAGATTAAACCGCACGATACTTGTGGGCGCCGCCATATTGCTGCATGTCGTCACGTCTTGTGTGTCGGTGTTATTCTTGGAAAGTCGATTAGGACTTAGCGTGCTAGTAGCTCTCGTATTCCTTACTATGGTAGGCTGAACTGTTGCTGAAAAGTGGCAGCGGCATGTTGCTGTTACTCTCGAAGCAGTTCGGGTTTATAAGAGGTCGTTTGGGTATATAATCCGATTGCGGCGTAATAACATATGAAATAGTAAAAGGATTTATATTGATGATTGTGATTTTATATTTAGTTTTAGGCGCCGCAGCGGGTTTAATTGCGGGTTTATTTGGCGTGGGTGGTGGCCTAATCATAGTGCCAGCGCTGATATTTTCGTTTTCGTTGCAAGGCTTATCGGCAGACGTGCTCACCCAGGTTGCCATTGGCACCTCCCTTGCCACCATTGTGTTTACCTCCCTCAGTGCCATTAAAACTCACCACAGTAAAGGTGCGATCGACTGGCCATTGGTTAAACGACTCACTCTGGGTATCGTGGCCGGAGTGGTGCTGGGAAGCCTACTGGCCGATTACTTACCGGGTGAACTGTTGCAAACTATCATCGGTATTTACGCCCTGATTGTCGCGGTGCAGATGGGTTTTGATCTCAAACCGAAGGCTGACCATGTGCTGCCTAAAGGTGCAGGATTGAGTGTCGCTGGTGGTATCATCGGCTTTATTTCTGCGTTGTTTGGCATTGGTGGTGGTTCATTAACGGTCCCTTATTTGTCATGGTGCCGGGTCGAGATGCGTAATGCAGTTGCGACATCTTCAGCCTGTGGTTTGCCGATTGCTGTGGTCGGTTTGTTTAGCTATATGATGACGGGGTGGGGCAAGGCTGGACTACCAGAATATAGCCTGGGTTATATCTATTTACCGGCTTTTTTTGGCATCATCATTACCAGCACTTTATTTGCCAAACAGGGTGCGAAACTGGCGCATTTACTGCCTAGTCATGTGCTGAAACGCTATTTTGCTATTTTATTACTTTGTGTTGCTATTAAATTTATTTTCTTTTAATTCTGTAACTTACGCTGTCTAATCGGCCAGTTACCACAAAATAATACCTACTTGGTATTAGTGTGTTGGCGTGTTTTTGGTAATTAATGTTAAAGTGTATAAAATTAAGTTGTAAATGGTTAAGGGTGCGTCATTTTGTTTGTATTAAAAAATGCGATTAAAATACTACAAAATAAAATCATAGATGCTCATCCTGAACAGATGAGGGTAACAGTTGATCTTAAACTGCAGACGCCCGTTCATCTGATTGAATGGCTTGGTGAACAGGTGTTGTATCCGCAGTTTTACTGGCAATCTCGCGGCGGTGAGGAAGAAGTTGTCGCCCTCGGCCAGCACGCACATTTTACTGATGCCACAACAGCCAAGGGGTGTCTCGGTCCACAGCAACGCATTTGGGGTGGACGTCCTTTTCAGTGCCAACCAAACGCTAAGGCGACAAGCACTAAGTCCGATGTTACGGCTGCCTATTATTTTTTGCCCCAAATTGAATTAATATGTACCCACGAACAATGGCAACTGGCGGTAAACCTAAATACCGTTGGCTCTACAGCAACGGTTCACACTGATTTATTACAGAGTCTGAATGCGCTGGTCATTGACTGTCCGGTGCGTACGGCTGAGCCGTGTTACATTCAGTCTCGCGTTCACAGTCCTGATCTTAGCCAATGGTCGGGTTTAGTGAATAAAGCGTTGACGGCCATTGAGCAACAGCAGTTTGCTAAAGTGGTGTTAGCAAGGCAGACCACACTCACGTTAAGCCAACCACTTTCTGCGGCGCGGTTTCTACAGCAAAGCAGGCAGCTCAATCAACAGTGTTTCCATTTTATGTTTGCTCTGAATAAACACGATTATTTTATTGGTTCAACACCGGAACGCCTTTATGCACGCACCGATTCCATTCTGGATACGGAAGCATTGGCGGGAACGGCGGCACGGGGACTGGATGTCGCTACCGATGCAGCGCTGGCTGACTGGTTACTGCATGATGAAAAAAATCGCTACGAAAATCGACTGGTAGTGGATGATCTGGTTAGCCGACTCAAATCTCGCTGTGTCTCATTGCGGGTTTCGGCGCTGCCAGAATTGGTAAAATTACGTAAAGTGCAGCATTTAAAACATCTTATTATGGGTCAGTTGAAGGCAGATGTTGATGATGCCGAATTGCTTGATAGTTTACAGCCAAGTGCCGCCATTGCTGGCTTGCCACGAGAGCAGGCGCTCGCTTTTATTGCTGACAATGAACCTTTTTCCCGTGAATGGTATAGCGGCGCATTGGGTTATTTGGGTCAACAACAGAGTGAGTTTTGTGTAGCGATTCGCAGTGCCAGGGTGCTGAGTCATGAACTGCAACTGTTTGCTGGTGCAGGCATCGTGCCGGGTTCAACGGCGTTGAGTGAATGGCAGGAGCTGGATCGTAAAACCGCCACGTTATTAAGTTTGATTGAACCGGATACTGGCGTTATCAATCCAAGCGGTGTTGTGATCAAACCAAATAGTGTTGTCATTAAGCATAGAAATTTTGCAACTGAGCAGCAACGCGCATGATAAAAATACAGCAAGCCCCGTTGAATCGGTTATGGGCAGAACTGATCTTAGAAGAGCTTACCCGTCTGGGTATATCCCATGTGTGCGTTGCACCGGGCTCCCGTTCAACGCCGTTAACGCTTGCCGCAAAAGCGCATGAAAAATTAACGCTGCATCGTCATTTTGATGAACGGGGGCTGGGTTTCTATGCTTTAGGGCTGGCAAAATCATTGCAGACTCAGGTGGCGGTGATCGTCACTTCGGGGACCGCAGTGGCGAACCTGTTACCGGCCGTTGTAGAAACAGGGCTGACCAAGGAAAAACTAGTCCTGTTAACGGCTGACCGGCCGATTGAACTTATCGATTGTGGTGCTAATCAGGCGATACAGCAGCAGGGTATTTTCTCTCAGCATGTGTGCAGTGCATTAGCATTACCCAGTCCCAGCTTAACGATACCGCCGAACTGGTTACTAAGCAGGTTGGACCAAACGATTGCGGTTCAGCAGCGTGAAGGCGGATCTGTGCATATTAACTGCCCTTATCCCGAGCCTCTGTATGGCGGAGATGCCGATTTTAGCGCTTATTTAGCGGGTATTAACGGCTGGCAAACATCAGGGCTACCCTATTTAAATACTCTTTATTCAAACACAAGCGATTTAGAGTCGGCGGTATCGTGTTCAGAGTCTGTGGATGAAATGTCTGTCTGTGAAATACCTGTCCGTGAAATAAAAAGTCCGACCATCAACCGCAAGGGGTTAATTGTCGTTGGGGATCTGCCGCTGCAAGCTATGCTGGCGGTAAAACAGTGGGCGCAGCAACTAGGCTGGCCGGTACTGATTGACCCGCAGTCGGGCGGCACGAGCGATTGGGCTCATTATGATGTTTGGCTACAAAATGCGGCTTGCCGGGAGCAATTAGCTCAGGCAGAGGTATTGATTCAGTTTGGTGCCCGTCTTGTTTCAAAACGCTTGGGACAATTTATTGCGCAGCAGGATTGGGCTGCTTATTGGCTGATTACACAGCAGAATGGGCAGTTGGATCCTCACCTGCTTGTTGCTACGCAATTTGTTATGCCCGTTCAAACCTGGTTACAGCAACTTGATGCGGGTTGTTTTTCGCTGCAGCTTGCTTCGCTACAGCCTCACTTGTTACCGTTTTACCCGTTACAGCCGCAACATGCCAATGTATCTTGTCACTCAGAGGGACGAGGTTATGGCTGGGCAGATGCGTTAATTCGGGCGAGTAACAAGGTTCGACAGCTGGTTGTAGATGTCACGGAGGCAGATCTTAACGCGGATAGCTTAACGGAGTGTCGCTTTGCGGCGAATTTAGGGGCTTGTTTAACCGCACTGAACACATCTACCAGCTTGTTTCTTGGCAATAGTTTAATTGTACGTCTGGTGGACATGTTCGCGCAATTACCGGATGTACCGGTATTTAGTAATCGTGGCGCATCGGGAATTGATGGTTTGCTGGCCACTGCTGCCGGGGTTCGAGAGGGGCAAGGGCAGGGGATGTTATGCCTGCTTGGTGATACGTCGCTGCTCTATGATCTTAATTCACTGGCGTTATTTTCTGCACATGGACGATCTTCCTCACAAGTGCAGCCGAGCGTAATAGTGGTCATGAATAATGATGGCGGCGCTATTTTTGATCTGCTGCCCGTACCGGAGCAGGAAAAGGAAGCGCTTTATCGGATGCCACATGGGTTCAGTTTTGAGCATGCGGCAGCGATGTTTGGACTGGACTATGCAAAACCAACTACATTAACGGATGCGATAACGCTTATTCGCAGTGGCTTATTACCCGCACGTAGCTTATTACCTACACGCACCTTACTAATAGAAATTAAAACCCCTGCGGGCGAAGCATCAACACAACTTAAAACATTATTTGCGAGGGTGAAAGATGCAACTTTACTCTGAATCTAACTTCAGTAATCAGTCGACTTCGACTGAGTCGAAAAAACAGCGGTCGTGTGTGGTTTTTTTGCACGGGTTATTGGGTTCTCGGCATGATTGGGAAACGATAATTGCCGCTTTGTCACCGGAGTATGATTGTATTAACATTGATCTGCCGGGTCACGGACGAAGCCAGGATATTATTGTGTCTGGCTTTGAGCAGGTGCAGCAGCTTATCATCAATACGCTGGCTCAATATGACATTAAGCCGATCATTTTGGTTGGTTACTCATTAGGCGCGCGTGTGGCAATGCAGATCGCTTGTCAGCCTGAACCAGAATGGTGTTATCCACTGCAGGGATTATTGCTTGAAAGTGGACATACTGGGCTTTCGAGTAAAGAAGCAGAGCAGCGTTGGCAACATGACAGCGCCTGGGCAAACCGCTTTCAGCAAGAGCCTCTGGCACAGGTCTTGAGTGATTGGTATCAGCAGCCGGTATTTGCATCATTAACTGAGGGGCAAAGAGCGGAGTATATCGCTACCCGCAGTTGTTCGCAGGATCGAAAAGCGAGTTCACATGCAGGTGCCCAGATTAGTCGGATGTTAAAGGCGACGTCGCTGGCAAAACAGGGCGATTTTTTACTAAAATTGAAGCGATTACCTTATCCGGTACAGGTACTTTGTGGCAAACAGGATCCTAAGTTTCATCGTTTAGCGCAGCAGAGCCAGCTTAGCTATCAGGCGATTGATCAGGTAGGACACAATATTCATGCTGAACTGCCTGAGCTATTCAGCCAGTTAGTGCGTCAGTTTATTGCAACGACGGAGCGCAGTTTAGCGCTTGAACCCTCAACAATTTAGAGAATTGAATTAATTATGGCAACAACAGTCGGTATTACCGAAGCTGAGCTTTATGCACCCGTAGAATGGCAAGATTGCACTGCAGAGTATCAGGATATTCACTTTCATAAGTCAGCCGATGGTATTGCTAAAATAACTATAGCCCGACCTCAGGTGCGTAATGCATTTCGACCGCAGACCGTGCAAGAAATGATGCAGGCGTTGGCTGATGCGCGTTACGACGCGCAGGTTGGGGTTATTATCTTAACCGGGCTTGGGGAAGATGCGTTCTGCTCTGGTGGCGATCAAAAAGTGCGTGGCGATTACGGTGGTTATCAGGATGAATCCGGTATGCACCACCTGAATGTACTGGATTTTCAGCGTCAGATCCGTACCTGTCCAAAACCTGTGATTGCGGCGGTTGCCGGTTATGCGGTGGGCGGTGGCCATGTGCTACATATGATGTGCGATCTGACGATTGCGGCGGAAAACGCGCAATTTGGTCAAACTGGACCAAAAGTCGGGTCTTTTGACGGTGGTTGGGGGGCTTCTTATATGGCGCGTATTGTCGGCCAGAAAAAAGCCCGTGAGATCTGGTTCTTGTGCCGTTTCTATGACGCTCAAGAAGCGCTGGATATGGGTCTTGTGAATACAGTGGTTCCCGTTAATGAATTAGAGCGAGAATCGGTGCGTTGGTGTCGGGAAGTATTACAGCACAGTCCAATGTCATTACGTTGTTTGAAAGCGGCGTTGAATGCGGATTGTGATGGTCAGGCTGGCTTGCAAGAATTAGCGGGTAACGCCACCATGTTGTTCTATATGACTGAAGAAGGTCAGGAAGGACGAAATGCGTTTAATGAAAAACGTCGTCCGGACTTTTCCAAGTTCTCGCGTAACCCATAAGCCGTGCCGTGTAAACAGGAGTCTGACATGTCACGTAGCACCAATTTACGAAGTGTTACGTTACGCAGCGCTAAGTTATATCGGTATCAGTTGCCTATAGACGGCACGCTGGTATTACGCGGTCAGACTGTTAGCAAACGTGACGGTTGGATCCTGGAATTATGCTGTGGTGAGGCTATTGGGAGTGGTCAAAAAATCGGCCGGGGAGAAATAGCCCCGCTGCCAGGTTTCAGTCATGAAACAGCAGAACAGGCTGAGTTGCAGTTGCGGCACGTGATTGCAACCTGGGTAGCACAGGGAAGGGTGGATTTAACCGACTGCTATCCGTCGGTTGCATTCGGTGTCAGTATGGCACTGCTGGAGTTAGCGGATGGATTACCCCATGCCGCTAATTTTACCAGTGCACTGTTACTGGCTGCCGATCCTGCGCAAATTGAATGTCTCGGTATACGTCTCCATTCTACGCCGTTGGTGAAATTGAAAATTGCCGTGCAGCAGGCATCTGTTGAGGGGGCTGTAACCAATCAACTGTTGCAACAATATCCGGCATTGCAGCTCCGGTTGGATGCGAACCGCCGTTGGGACCTGGCCACTGCATTGCAGTTTGCAGATAACATCAGTCCGTCGCTGCGTCAGCAGATCTGTTTTATTGAAGAGCCGTGCCAGCAGCCACAAGATAGTTTGCGGTTCGCTCGTGAGACGGGTATTGCCATTGCCTGGGATGAAACGGTGCGTGATGCGGGTTTTACCGTGAAAGCACAAGCTGGATTAGCAGCTATCGTGATCAAACCCAGCCTTACTGGCAGCGTTGAACACTGCATGGCATTGATCCAGCAGGCGCATGCCCAAGGGTTAACGGCGGTGATTAGCTCAAGTTTAGAATCGAGTTTTGGTTTACAGCAATTGGCGCGATTAGCGCAATGGTTAACGCCGCAGACAGTACCCGGTTTAGATACTGTTAATTTGTTTAGCCAACAACTGACCGTACCCTGGCCGGACTGTGATTTACCTTTGCTGCCGTTGGCGTCTTTACCGTTCACTTCATTTCTGCAACCTGCATCGGATGACATTTCCGCGTTTACCTGTTGGCCCTGGCAGCATTGGGCGGCGTTGCGTCCTGAGCAGATGGCATTGTCTTTCGGTCAGCTATCATTCACTTGGCAAGCACTCCGTGAGCTGGTGGATATACATGCGAGTCAGCTTCGCGACCAAGGGGTAAAACAGGATCATGTTGTTGCTGCGGTTGCTGCCAATGGCTTGGATGTTTTGTGTTTGTACTTAGCGTGTTTGCGCCTCGGTGCCTGTTGCGTGGTGCTAAATCCGAAGCAGAGTGATTCCGAGTTACAAGACAAGCTAGGTACGCTTGCTGCGCAGTATGTTTGGTTTGCCGATCCGAAAACGCAGCTGGCTGAAGCCGTGACACTTGGTACAGAATCAATGCTTGAATTTGGGGCTTCGACTATGCCGATAATCGAGGCAATGGAGACAGTTGCGGCAATTGATGGCTTAAAAAATAGTTCAGATAATGGCTTTGGTAATAGTTCAGATAATAGTTCAGATGAAAACAAGGCTAGCCATATACAGTGGCAGCCTAAGCGTTTAATGAGTTTGGTATTTACCTCGGGTTCAAGCGCCGTTGCTAAGGCCGTCGCGCACAGTGGTGAGAACCATCTGGCTTCCGCGGCGGGTTTGCTGACTAAATTTAGTTTTAAGCAAGAAGACAGCTGGCTGTTATCTTTACCGTTATTCCATGTTTCGGGTCTGGCTATTGTGTGGCGCTGGCTTGCGGTTGGTGCGCGGTTAGTGTTACCCGAGAATAAACCTTTGCTGAGTCAGTTAACAAAGGTGACCCATGCCTCGCTTGTTCCAACTCAGTTGCAGCGTTATCTCGCTGAGTTAGCGTCAATGTCGGCTCAGAATAAAGTAAAGAATAAAAAAAAGAGTCAGGTGAAGAGTCAACTCAAACGTGTGCTGTTGGGTGGCGCTGTGATCCCGGTGGCTTTAACCGATCGCGCCAAGCAGGCTAATATCGAATGCTGGCTGGGTTATGGCATGACAGAAACCGCGTCGACAGTGACAGCAAAGCTGGCTGATAGCAGTGCTGGTGTTGGTCAGGTATTACCCCATCGGCAGCTGCGTTTGCAGGATAAGCAGGTTATGGTGCAGGGTGCTATTTTAGGTTTGGGCTATTATCAGAAGGGTGAATTACGGCTAATGACGGATAATTCTGGCTGGCTGGCGACAGGTGATCTCGGTGCGTTTATCGATAATGAATTATTCATTATCGGTAGGCAGGATAACATGTTCATTTCTGGTGGTGAGAATATTCACCCAGAGCAGATTGAACGAATATTACTGTCTCATCCGGCGGTTACGCAGGCGTTGGTTTTTCCGTGTGCAGATCCTGAATTCGGTCAGCGACCTGTTGCTGTTATTGAGTCGACTGTTAATTTAGAACACGCTGAACTTTGTGACTATTTACAGGGGAAACTGACCACGTTTATGTGGCCTGTTCACTACTATTATTTACCGTCAGCACCTAATTTACCGCCAGAGTTACAAACAACAGGGATTAAATTAGTGCGTTCATCAGTGCAGCATTGGCTAGCAAATATTATGTATACCCATGGTCATCTAAGGTGACTTCATGCCCTGAATATGGTCATTTTTCGACTTGCGGACTGCTGCATTTTGAATGTGCATGGGTATATAATGTTAGCTAAATAGCATTTTTGACAATTATTACTTATCTCGTTGGATCTGGCTTGGCGTTACTTATATTTTCTTGTAGTATAGGATTACTTCGTTATTCTTCAAGTGAATAGGGCTTTAACCGGATATTATTTGCTAGCTACCTTTCGCTCCATCCAGCGTAGCCTAGTCCCGTCCCGTTAACAGAGATGTGCATGTTAAATATTAATACTCAGGTTATCAACATTCCGGAGCAGATGTTTCAAGGCTGGCAACAAACAGTCGAATTAATCGCTGATATCATTGATATTCCGATCGCATTAATCACGCGTGTTCATCATAGCGAAGCAACGATCTGTGCTTCCAATATAGCTCAATCTAATCCTGAAATACGGGGATTAATTGAGTCTGCAGACCTTAGACTTTATTGTGACACTGTTATAATCAATGAAGCAGCGTTGCTGGTTGAGAATGCGCGAACAGCGCTTCTTGGTATCACTAACCCAGACAGTGACGACAGAATAGTCGCCTATTTGGGATTACCGCTAATGTGGCCAAATAACCAAGCCTTCGGCACCCTCTGTGTGCTGGATCATCAAGCGCAGCAATTTTCTGAAAAATCAAAATTGGTGATCTCGTGTTTTCAACAGTCAATACAAGCAGATTTAGAGATCCTTTACCAAAAAGCTGAATTGGTACATGTGAATTATCAGCTACAGCAGAATTTTGCCAAACAAAGTGTCGCGTTAAAAGTGACGAAGCAAGAATTATTACATGAGCAAGATAACCGCTCCTCATTAGAAGCAACCCTGAATTATCAACAGCATTATGATAGCCTCACTGGGGTGGCGAATCAGTTTTCTCTGGTCAATCAGTTAAATATCATGCTTGAGCATGTTGATGACGAAAATGAACTGTCCGTTATTTATTTGGGCTTATGTAACTTTAAATCTATTAACAACAGCTACGGGTATGCCGTCGGTGATAAGATTCTGCTGGAGATAAGTCAGCGTATTCACCAGCAGCTCACTACTGAACATCTGGTCGCACGGTGTTGGGGCGATTCATTTGCGGTCGTAGTGCGGGATAAGGACGTGATTGAACAGACGCTCGATTTGATTGGCCGTTTGTCTCTTGCATTTAAGCAGTTGTTTACCATTGATGAATATGCCATTAATGTGCAAGTCAGCATTGGTATTGCGTTGGCATCGGATCAAGCAGAACCTGCAGTATCTCTGGTTGAAAAAGCGGAAGCAGCCATGTCAGCCAGCAAAGATTCGGGCACCACCTATAATTTCTTTAACCAGGAAACAGAAGCGGTTATCAGTGAACGACATCATTTGGAATCGCACCTAGCTGAAGCGCTGAATAATAATGAGCTGTCGGTACATTACCAGCCGCTCATCTGCGTAAAAAGTGGTCGGGTATTGAGAGCGGAAGCGTTGATCCGCTGGAATAACCCGGTATTAGGGGCGGTGGCTCCGGATCGTTTTATTCATCTGGCGGAGCAAAATGGTCAGATCTTGGCGATAGGTAATTTTGTGTTGCGCACGGCGATTGAACAGGCTGTTCGTTGGCAACGACAATTTGGGAATGATTTTTGTATTGCTGTGAATATGTCACCAGTACAATTTCGCGATGAAAATTTGGTTGCGCATATTGCGCAGTTACTTGCGTGTTATCAGCTGCCGGCAAGTTGTCTGGAGTTAGAGATCACGGAAGGTGTGCTGCTGCAAGATGAGAAGAAAGTCGGAACGGCGATCGCCGCATTGAAGCAACTGGGCGTACGTATCTCGTTGGATGACTTTGGCACTGGTTATGCGTCGTTGAGTTATCTGCAAAAGTATTCTTTTGATACCTTAAAAATTGACCGTAGTTTTATCAATAATCTGATGAACCGGGAGAAAGATAAAGAGTTGGCCAGAGCGATTATTGCGATGGCGAAGAAGCTGAATCTGCATGTGGTGGCAGAAGGGGTTGAAACGGCGGAGCAGCATCAGTTTATTTTAGACGAGGGCTGTGATTTTGGTCAAGGTTACTTGTATGGTAAACCCGTTCCGGCTGCAATGTTTTCTGGTTCTTTTCTCGCACGCAAGGTTATGTAATTGTTGTTTCATTGGCCGTATTGGTGGTCAATTGTGCGACTAGTGTGCAGCAACAATTAAAGCAGCATTAAAGTATTGCAATTAAAGCGGGATTAGTTAATAATCCACTCGTTGTTAAGCACAACACATTTGATGGGTGCCTTATGGGTCCCTCCGCATTGATAACTCGTGAACTCGGCCAGGACCGGAAGGTAGCAACCGCAGCGAGTGACTCAAGTGCCGGAGTGAGGCTTGTAGGGTATCCTTCAAAGTGTTGTGCTTTT
>JBLHPA010000028.1:0-26074 GCA_047628235.1 Moritella sp. | reverse complement strand
GCCTTCACGGCGTACAGATACAATAGTAGTCACGATGAACTCCACTCAGTGTAGCGACTGGATTCGCGTAGGTCGCTAGTAGTTATGTTTAGATAAAATAAAATCGCCTCACTCTATCTGAAGCGATTTCATTATGATGTTTATATATAATAACTAAGGTGGGTATATCGGATTAGTTTTTCAAGGTTTCCATTGCCAAATTTCACAAGTTGTTATACCGGCACGCTTAATCTGGTGACGTTCTTTTTCAGCTGTACGCTTGCGCTCATAGGGCCCCAGTACAACGCGATACCAGTCACCTGTGTGACGGATCTTCGCACTCAGCCCTTGAAAGGCGATGGTTGCTTTCATCGATTCTGCCTGCGCTTGCTGGCGGAATGAGCCACATTGTATTTGGTAACGAATATCAGAAACCTGCTGCTTTGGTATCTCAACAATCACTTCTTTTTCTTTCAGGTCCTGCGGGTATTGCCAAACTTCTTTGGGTTTTTCCGGTAGGGGTTCTTTTACCGTTAACTTTTTCGGTTTTACTTTAACGGGTGCAGGCTGAGTTTGCTCTGCCGTGCCACTTATCTGCGCCAAGAAATAACCCAGGCCGATAGCAAGACAGAGAAAGATCAACATAGCTAATACTGGCCGTTTTTTGGGAGCAGGCGGCTGCTTGGTCGCCTTTTTCTTTTTCGGCTTTGGGGCGTGCCCAACGTAATCCTTACGAGCCATAATTTACATGCGTTCCAAAGTTTCAATGCCGAGTAGATCAAGGCCTTGTTTTAAGGTGTCTGCGGTTAACTTAGCGAGCTTCAAACGACTTAATTTAACGGTTTCATCAGCTGTGCTTAGAATTGGGCAGGCTTCATAAAAGCGAGAGAAGACACCGGCAAGTTCAAACAGGTAAGTACATAACGTATTTGGCGTTGCCCGTTTTGCTACTTGGTGTACGATCTCATTAAATTGAATGAGTTTACCTGCTAATTCAATCTCTTTTTCTTCGTTGAGTTGTACTCTAGCGTTGGCCAATTTGCTATTGGTCGTTGCATCTACTTTACTAAAGATACTCGCTACACGGGTGTAGGCGTACAATAAATAAGGTGCTGTATTACCTTCAAAACTGAGCATTGAATCAAAGTTGAAGATGTAATCACTGCTGCGGTTTTTTGATAGATCGGCATATTTAACTGATGAGATGCCTACCACACGAGCAATATTCTTAAGTTCGTCTTCCGCAATGGTTGGATTTTTTTCTTTTACCAGTGTGTAAGCACGCTCTTCTGCTTCTGTTAACAGATCGATGAGTTTGACTGTGCCACCTGAACGCGTTTTGAAGGGACGACCATCTTCGCCGTTCATGGTGCCAAAGCCGAGATGCTCCAGCGACGTTTCTGGTTTAACAAAACCGGCTTTTTGCACTACTGAAAATACCTGTTGGAAGTGTAATGCTTGACGTTGGTCTACGAAGTACATGATCCGGTTTGCATTAAGCTGTTGCTGACGGAAACGCATCGCCGCAAGGTCCGTGGTCGCATATAAGAAACCGCCGCCCTGTTTTTGGATAATAACCGGTAATGGCTCACCTTCTTTATTCTTAAATTCATCTAAGAATACACATTTGGCGCCGTTTGACTCAGTTAATAAACCTTGCTGTTCCAATTCGGCAACAATATTTTTCAGATCATTGTTATAGAAACTTTCGCCACGCACATCTTCACGGGTTAATTTAACATTCAGACGTTTATAGATCTCATGACAATGATTTAATGATACATCGTTAAATTCTTGCCACAGCTTGTTACACTCAGTGTCGCCTGATTGCAGCATCACGACCATTTCACGGGCGCGATTGGCGAAGTCTTCAGATTCGTCGAAACGACCTTTGGCTGCGCGGTAGAAAACTTCGAGATCAGAAAGCTGCATGCTGATTTCTGCATCTTCAGCGCGTTTCTCTTCCATATACGCCAGTAGCATACCGAACTGCGTGCCCCAGTCGCCAACGTGGTTTTGGCGGATCACGTTATGACCTAATAATTCGAGGGTGCGGGCAACGGAATCACCAATGATTGATGAACGCAGGTGACCCACGTGCATTTCTTTGGCCAGGTTTGGCGAAGAAAGATCGACGATCACGTTGTCTGGCTGTGCCGTTTTTTGCACTGAAAGGTTTGGATCTTCCAATGCAATATCAATCTGTTGGGCTAGCCAATCTTGATTCAGAAATATGTTGATAAAACCTGGGCCAGCAATCTCTGCGCGGTTAACCAACTCGGAAGTAGGCAGGTTATCGATGATCAGCTGTGCCAGCTCGCGTGGATTTTTCTTTGCTGGTTTCGCCATCATCATTGCAAGGTTGGTGGCCAAGTCACCATGAGCTTTATCGCGGGTACGATCTACTGAAATACGTGGTTGCGCTTCTGCAGGAATGACTTGTTGTTCTTTTAATATCGCAACGGTTTGTTCAAGTAGGTGTGTAATATGCTCTTTCATGGATTTTGTTAACCAGCAATGATGAATGAAGTAGACCGCGTATTTTAGCGTGATTAGGCGCACTTGACTAGCGAATCAGCGCAACAAATCACGACCTCGGCGTTATAGCATTTCAGTTGGATCAACATCTAAGGACCAGCGCGCTTTACGCGCCGACTTTAATCCTTCAATTTGCGGCATGATCTGGCGTAATAATTGGGTAATATGCTGACGCTGGCTGCTTTGTAGCAACAGTTGTAATCGATATTTTCCGGCACGCTTTTCCATGGGCGCAGGCATAGGCCCAAGGCATAATAGCTGTGCGTTACCACTATGCTGGCGGACCAGTTGCTTTATATCGGTTAAAAACTCATTAGTATCGCTGAATTGATGGGCTTCAGCGCGAAATAGTGCTTGGAAACTGTACGGTGGTAAGTTTGCCATTGCGCGAGCCTGCAGTGCATTCTGGGCAAAGTGAGCATAACCATTATTCACCAGATCTTGGATCAGTTCGTGATCAGGGTGATGGGTTTGTATCGCCACTTTTCCAGGCTTCGCGGCGCGGCCTGCACGTCCGGATACCTGAATAAATAGCTGGGCTAATTTTTCCGATGCGCGAAAATCTGTGCTAAATAGTGCGCTGTCTACATCGATCAGTCCCACTAACGTTACATCGGGGAAATGATGCCCTTTAGCCAACATCTGGGTGCCGATTAGAATACGAAACTCCCGTTTACGAACGGCTTCCAGAGATTTCTCCAAACTGCCTTTACGGCTGGTGCTGTCACGGTCAATCCGGATAATCGGATAATCAGGGAAATGGGCTGACAGCATGCCTTCAAGTTGCTCGGTACCAAAACCTGCGGTCATGATCTCGCTGGAGTTGCAGCTTGGGCAGCGCTTGGGTTTCGGGTACTGCTCATCACAATGGTGGCAATGTAAACTATTGCGTGCCTGATGATAGGTGTAGTAGGTATTACAGCGCTGACATTCTGCCATTGAACCACAGCTGTGGCACATGACGGCTGGCGCATAACCACGCCTATTTAAAAACAGCAGTACTTGGTTACCGGCAGCCAGATGTTCGGCCATCAATGTCAATAATTCAGCGGACAAGCCACTGTTGAGAGGCTTATTTTTTATATCAATTAAATGATGTCCGGGCATCAACGCATTTCCGGCTCGCTGAGTGAGCTGTAAATAGTGATATTTCCCTGTCATGGCGTTGTAGAGGCTTTCCAATGCCGGTGTGGCTGAACCTAATACCACCGGGATATTATTGCGTTGCGCTCTGACGATGGCAAGATCGCGGGCGTGATAGCGCAATGTTTCTTGTTGTTTTAATGAACCGTCATGTTCTTCATCAATAATGATAACACCAAGATCTTGCATCGGTGTGAATATGGCAGAGCGGGTACCTATCACTATGCCTGCGATACCGGCCTGTGCTTCGAGCCAGGCTTCTCGTCGCTCCGCATCATTCAATCCGGAATGCAGTGCGACAATCGGTACGTTAAAGCGTTTTTTAAAGCGACTGATGGTTTGTGGCGTCAGTCCAATCTCTGGCACGATGACCAGGGCCTGTTTGCCACCTTTCAAGACTTTTTCTATTACATTTAAATAAACTTCGGTTTTACCACTGCCAGTAACTCCATCGAGCAGATAGGTAGCAAACATGTTGGTATTAATGGCGGCAATAGTAACGGCTTGTTCAATATTAAGCTGCGGTCGGTTATCGCTAACGCTTAAATTTTGCCGCCAATGCTGTTCATCGTTATCAGACATCTTAATGTATTGGCTTTTAACTAAGCCTTTGCCTTGCAAGGCGTTAATGGTAGTACTTTTGATGTTTTCCAGTTTCAGGTGTGATTGAGTCAGACCGGTTGTTGCTAGTAATGTTATTGTTTGTTGCTGCGCTGGCGTAAGGCGATTGTGTTCCGGCGCGGTTAAATCGTGTCCTGCTTCAGTTAACTGCCAGAAAGTATAACTGCTCAGCTGGGCGGATTCTTGTTTCCGTAATAATACCGGCAAAGCTTGCGCAATTACCTCACCAATCGGATAGTGGTAATAGTCGGCGCTCCAGGTGAAGAAACTCAGCATCTCTTCCGTTAGAATGGCGTTTTCATCCAGCACTTTTATAATCGGTTTTAATTTAGCCAGCGGAAAATCACTGCTGTGTTTAACAGCAACAGCGACACCAACCAGTTGTTTATTCATAAAAGGCACACAAATGCGCATGCCTGGACTAATATCCTCATTATCAGAATAGAAGTAGTCAAAGGTTCTACGTAGGTGAATAGGAACGGCGACAGCAACAACTGGCATGCTTAATGACTCTCTTTACAGTGTAAATCGGTGGTTATCAGCGAATAGTTTAAGTCTGATCTGGGGTTCATGTCTTGATATTTTCAAACAAAAATGAAATCAGCTGATTTATTTATGCATTTATGCTTGATATTTGGTAGGGAGATCCTATATTATTCGCATCCTAAAAATTCTATAACTTTATGTGGTGTCTGGCTTAGTTTCAGATGGCGACATGACCAAAATTGAGGTTTCTATGAAACAAGGTATCCACCCAGAATACAACGCAATCGAAGCAAAATGTTCATGCGGTAACATTTTCGCTGTAGGTTCTACACGTGGCAAAAACATCACTCTTGATGTATGTTCAAACTGTCACCCATTCTACACTGGTAAACAGCGTACAGTGGATACAGGTGGTCGTGTTGATCGCTTCAACAAACGTTTCGGTGGTCTTGCTGCAAAATAATAACTGTATCATTACAGATTATTACAGTGAGAAAAAAAGGTACCTAAGGGTGCCTTTTTTAATACCCGTAATTCGTTCTAAATAACAGATTCTGCTTTTCCATATCGGTTCATCCTGCTGTGAGCTAAAAATTTCCTCTTAAATTTGCTATCATTTAGATAATATCCACTATATACCCACTCAAGGGTAGAATAAACTGCTTAATTTAATGTAGAATCGCACCCAGAATAGGGTCCACTATTTCTGTTAAGTGTTAAACAAAAGTAATTTATGTTAACTTACAAGTAAATTCGATGATTATTTAAGTTCCCCAACGTTGTTTCCCTCACCTGATTATTCATAAATAATGGTGATGGGTTATGTGCACTCATTTCATTCAGGATATTGCGTATGTCAGATCTAAGACAGCGAGCATTGGATTACCATGCAGCCCCAAAACCAGGTAAAATTGCGATTCAATTAACCACCTCAGCTGAAACTGTAGATGATCTTTCGTTAGCCTATAGCCCAGGTGTGGCTGAGCCGGTGCGAGAAATTGCCAAAAATCCTGAAGATGCTTATAAATATACCGCAAAGGGTAATTTGGTCGCGGTTATTACCAATGGCACCGCGATTCTTGGCTTGGGTAATTTGGGTCCACTGGCATCAAAACCAGTGATGGAAGGTAAAGCTTTATTATTTAAAAAGTTTGCTGATATCGATTCGATTGATATTGAAGTGAAACACCGTACGACAGAAGAATTTATTGATACGGTTGCAAATATTGCTGATACCTTTGGTGGCATTAATTTAGAAGATATTAAAGCACCGGAATGCTTTGAAATTGAAAACGCATTAATTTCACGTTGCCAGATCCCGGTGTTTCATGATGACCAACATGGTACTGCTATTGTAACGGCGGCAGGTATGATTAATGCCTTAGATATTCAGAATAAAGATATCGCCGAAGCCGTAATCGTATGCATGGGCGCAGGTGCTGCTGCTATTGCCTGTATGGAGCTGCTTATTTCCTGTGGTGCACAACGTGAAAAAATATATATGTTGGACCGTAAGGGTGTTATTCATACACGTCGAGACGATATTAATGAATATAAACAACGCTTTGCTAACAATACGGATAAACGGACCTTACACGACGCGATCACTGGCGCAGATGTATTTGTCGGTTTATCAGGGCCGGATGTATTGACTGCCGATGACATATTATTAATGGCGGACAATCCTGTGATTTTTGCTTGCTCAAATCCAGACCCAGAAATTAAGCCAGAATTAGCCCATGCCGCCCGCCAAGATTTGATTATGGCAACAGGACGCTCTGATTATCCTAATCAGGTGAATAATGTATTATGTTTTCCGTTTATTTTCCGAGGTGCTTTAGATTCCCGCGCCAGTACGATAAATGAGGCAATGAAAGTTGCCGCGGTACATGCGATACGCGAAATTGTGAAAGAGCCAGTACCACAGGAAGTATTACGGGCATCTGGTGTGACTTCGTTGGAATTTGGCAAGGACTATATCATTCCTAAACCAATGGATCCGCGCTTATTACCTCGGGTAGCACGTGCGGTAGCACTGGCCGCTGTGGCTACGGGTGTTGCGCGAATAGAGTTACCTGAAGATTATATGTTGTAAAACGCCTCGATAGAATAACGCCAAAGACGCTCCCGAAGGGCGAGTTTCATTGGCTTTTATACTGTGTTAGACAAACTCCAAATAGAATAACTATTTGTTCGTTTGTCTGCCTTGCCTAAAAGCCAATGAACTCTCGCTGAATCCTGCATCTTGACGTGGCTTGGGTATACTTGTATAAAGACTCGCTAGCTTTCCAAATTAAAGGTTTCCCATGTCCGAAGAATATGAAATTGAAGTCATTCCTGTGGTCGTTTCCGCAGAACCGATTGAATTATACAAAATTTTAAAAATAGAAAACCTGGTCACCTCAGGAAGTGAAGCTAAAAGTCTAATTGCAGATGGCTATGTTTACGTGAACGGCGAGGTCGAGACCCGCAAGCGTAAAAAAATAATGTACGGCGATATTATTGGCTTTGATGGGGAAGCTTACCAGGTATTGTCTGCAGCAGACTTGTTGGAATACGAAACCATGGACGATGATGGTATTGTTGAGCCTGCGGATGCGGATGTTTATATTGAGAGTATAAGTGAGAGTGAACCTGAACCTGAACCTTTATTAGAACGACCAGAACCTGTAGCTGGAACCGATCGGCCGACAGCGATTACTAGTGTGCGTGAAGCGAAAAAAACTGTTGCGGATAAACCGAAAAAGAAAAAAAGCCGCGCTGCACCTTTTAGCTTTTAACTCACCCCTGAATAACTAAGCCTCGTAATTAAGCGGATTTTTGCATTTTGAGGGGCTTTGGTATAGCGGACGTTGGATATACAATAAAACAGGCGTCTAACGAGATGCCTGTGTACCTGATGAATTTAGCAGTATTAATGCCTTCTTCTATTCATCATCTTGATTGATGTAGTCGTCAATATCAATACCCAAACCTTTCATCTGCTCTAACGCTTCGGCAGGTATGCTATCTGGTTTATCCTTTGTCAGATCGTCATCAGCAGGTAACGGCTGACCAGTATAAGCATGCAAGAAGGCTTCGCATAACAGTTCGCTGTTGGTTGCGTGGCGTTGGTTGTTGATCTGACGGCGGGTTCTTTCATCAGTGAGCACTTTTAGTACTTTTAAAGGAATTGAAACAGTAATTTTTTTGACCTGTTCACTCTTTTTCCCATGCTCTGCATAGGGGCTAATATATTCGCCGTTCCACTCCGCCATCTTAAACCTTTGCGTAAATTAAAATTAATGAATTAGTGGTAAGTTTACCTTTGAATTCGGTTATTGGCAATCAATATGTAAAGAGCTCTGGACGTCTTCTTTCTTGACCTGTCGTTCGGTAATGGTGTATGTTTTACGGTATTACTATTAACTTATTCTATTTAGATGCGATTGTTCTGGAGAAAGCATGGACGCGATTAAGCGCAGTATTCATAAATTTGGTGGCAGCAGCCTGGCGGACGCGACTTGCTATCGCCGGGTACTTGCGATTATTGCAAAATATACTCAGCGGCACGATCTTATTGTGGTTTCTGCTGCGGGCAAAACCACCAATCAACTGTTGGATCTTTTACAGCTGGCCAAGGACGGGGATCAGGCTGCATCGGAGCGATTGATTGCAACCTGTGAGTATCAATGTAAGTTGATTGATGAATTATTGCAGGGTGATCTTCGCCAGCGACTTACTGAACAGTTGTACGATGATATCCAGACTATTGGTCACCTACTTGAAACTAATCTTGATATTTATGCAAACAATCAGATCCTTGCACATGGTGAAGTATGGTCGGCCCGATTATTAGCGGCACTACTCAATCAAGCAGAATTGCCTGCTGGTTATCTGGACTCTCGGCAATTTTTAGCGACGGAACTGGCTGCCCAACCGATTGTTAATGAAACTTTGTCACGTCAGTTGCTCACTACTTGCTTGCAGACTATGCCGCAACGTGTTGTGGTAACTGGTTTTATTGCTTCAGATGCGCAGCAGCGTACGGTGACCCTGGGTCGTAATGGTTCGGATTATTCTGCTACAGCGTTAGCGGCGCTAGTGGCGGCAGAGAAAACCACTATCTGGAGCGATGTCGCGGGGGTATTCAGCGCCGATCCGCGGCGCGTGAAAGATGCAGAGCTGCAAGCTCAATTAACCTTGGATGAGGCGGCAGAATTAGCTCGGCTCGGTTCACCTGTGTTGCATCCCCGTACCCTGCAGCCTGTCGTGCAGAGTAAGCAACACCTACAACTCCGTTGCAGTTACACCCCTGAAGAAGGTTCAACCCAGATCTACCGGCGCCAGCCCAAGGGGAAGGGGGCAAAGATTGTGACTTCCATAGATGATCTGCATCTGCTGGAGATTAGTTTTAGTTCTGAGCATAGCGATGCTCAGAACTATGCCCAAAATTATGCCCAGCTGATTGACTTTTTAGCGCAGCAACAGTTATCGCCGATCTGCATTAAACGGCGTCCGAGTGCTGGGGTATTACGCTTGGGATACACCTCTGAAATTATTGATTTTGCTATTGAGGCATTGAGGCAATATCAAGCTATGAGTCAGACGGTTACTGACATTACCCCGCTTGATGGTTTTTGTATGGTGGCCTTGGTCGGCTCTGGTGTGACGGATAACGCGGCACAGTCCCACCAGTTCTATCAGCTGATTTCTGAACATAACCTGGAATTTGTTCAGACGGGTGAGAATAAATTAAGTATTTGTGCAGTACTGCAACAGATAGTACTGGAACCTTTGCTTAAAGATCTGCATACCGTGTTGTTTAAGCAGGCGAAACGGATTGGTGTGGTGTTATTTGGTAAGGGTAATATTGGCTCGGCCTGGTTATCGTTATTCGCACAACAGGCAGAGCAATTTACTGCCCGGCACAAAGCCGAACTCTGTTTGTGTGGGGTGTATGGCTCACAAGGGGGAGTACTGGATTTTAACGGCCTAGATCCCGCGACGATTTTAGATGATTTCCAGCCTCAAGCCTTTATTTGGGAAGCGTTGTTATCGACTTTAGCTGTGCACCCATTCAATGAGTTAGTTATGATTGATATTACCGCCAGTGAAGCGATGAGCCGTTATTATCCTGAATTCGCGCAGCATGGCTTCCACCTTATTTCAGCGAATAAGTTTGCTGGGGCGGCAGACAGTGATTTTTATCAACGCGTCCGGCAAAGCTTTATTGATCATGATGGGCATTGGTTATATAACGCAACGGTCGGTGCCGGTTTACCTATTCAGTCCTCGATCTCAATGTTGCAGCACAGTGGGGATCAGGTGACAGCTTTAAGTGGCATTTTTTCTGGTACCCTATCTTGGCTGTTTCAGCAGTACGATGGTGATGTTGCTTTTTCTCAGCTGGTGGAACAGGCGTGGCATCAAGGCCTGACTGAACCGGATCCGCGAGAAGACCTGTCGGGTCATGATGTGCAGCGTAAATTACTGATTCTGATCCGTGAGGCTGGCTACAACATGAACCTGGCAGATATAAAACATGAGTCTTTAGTGTCAGAGGAACTGATGGCATTAAAAGTGGACGATATTCTAGAATATTGCGTAGAGCTAGATGCCAAGATCCTGCGTATGTTCAACAAGGCGAAGAAGCAGGGCTTAGTATTACGCTATGTGGCCAGTTTTAGTGTTAAAGAGGGAGCGAAAGTTGGACTACAGTTCCTCGAGCCAACCCACCCGTTTGCGAACCTGTTACCGTGCGATAATATTTTTTCGATCTATAGTCACTGGTACCGCCATAACCCATTAGTGATCCAAGGTCCGGGGGCGGGTAAGGAAGTGACTGCCGGTGCTATCCAATCAGATCTGTTTCAGCTGTGTAACCAGCTTACCCGCTGACCCTAATCCCTCGAAAAACCAATATGCATATAATTCATCTTTAAGATGAATTATATGTGTTGACATGAAAAGCTAAATTCCCGATTATAAAGACGCAAAGATGTATGGACGTCTGAAATTCTTAAGGAATATGAACATGAGCTTTCACAACGCGCAACACATTGAAGTATTAAATCAAAGCATTTCTGAACTCGGACGTGATATCAATGTTTCATTTGAGTTTTTCCCGCCCAATTCAGAATCAATGACAAAAACGTTGTGGGAATCGATCAACCGCTTGAAGGCGTTGCAGCCTAAATTTGTTTCTGTCACCTATGGTGCTAATTCAGGTACCCGTGACAGAACGCATGAGATCATCAAGCAGATCAAACATGATACCGGTCTTGTTGCCGCTCCACACCTGACCTGCATTGATGCCACCCGTCAGGAGCTAAAGCAAATAGCGCGGGATTACTGGGATAACGGTATTCGTAACATTGTGGCGCTGCGTGGTGATTTGCCTGCCGGGATAGACAAACCACAGATGTATGCCGCCGATCTGGTTGGTTTATTGAAGGAGGTGAACGATTTCGATATTTCAGTTGCGGCCTATCCGGAAGTGCACCCAGAAGCTAAAAATGCCCAAGCAGATTTACTGGCCTTGAAGAATAAGATTGATGCGGGTGCTGATCGGGCCATTTCTCAATTCTTTTTTGATACTGAAAGCTTTTTACGCTTTCGCGATCGCTGTGCCGCTATTGGGATTGATAAAGAGATAGTGCCGGGCATCTTGCCTGTATCGAATTATAAAACGTTGCGTAAGTTCTCTGAATTGACGAATGTGAAGGTGCCAGGCTGGATGCATAACCAGTTTGAAGGCTTGGATAATGATCAGGCTACGCGTAATCTAGTTGGAGCCAGTATTGCTATCGACCAGGTGAAAGTTTTATCCCGGGAGGGGGTGAAGGATTTCCATTTTTATACCCTCAATCGGGCTGACTTAAGTTATGCGATCTGTCACACTTTGGGTGTGAGACCAAGGTGATTCAGGTTTATTTGGCCCGATTTTATTTCTATTTAATTTGCTTGTTGTAGTGATAAACGCGTTAATTATTTGTTGTCATAGTGTTTTAGTTGCCGCTTGTTCTGTATGGGTTAATAATTCGTTGTTCATTAGAATTTATTAGTAATGGCTCATACTTTCCCATTAGGTATGAGGCTTTATTCATCTTGAGATCTGCGCGATAACACCCTATTGTAGAGCCTGCTTATTGGGAATAGCTTGAGGTTGATTACAGCGGTCATGGACAGAGAAAAAATAGCAAATTCAGATGATGAAATAGATCTGCTCGCACTTTTTAATACCTTTCGAAAACATGCTCTAGTCATGTTCCTTTTTACTCTGGTCTGTACGGCATTAACAGCCTTGTACGCTTATTCTCTGCCGCCCATCTATCGGGCAGAAGCGCGATTGCTGATTGAAGATGTTCGGCAACAAAAACTCGCTTCGATTAACGAGATCTTAAATGCCGGTGGTGTAGCACCAAGATCGGAATATTTTGAGACCCAGTTGGAGCTGATTAAATCCAACGCTATTGCCTACCGTGTTATTGACCAATTGAACTTAATTACCCACACGGAATTTGCGCCGCCCTCAGAACCGAGTAGCGGTGAGCAGATGAAGCAATTTATCTTTGATCTGCCCCTGATCCGGCCTTTTGTCGCGCCCAGTAATGATGCGGTGATGAGCGCTGAAATTATCCGGCAAAATGTATTGAATGATTTCAAACGACGATTGAGTGTCGCTATTGTGAAAAAGACACAATTGGTGACAATCAGCTTTGAAGCGGGGGATGCGCATTTGGCTGCACTCATCGCCAATACGATTGGCCAGGTGTACATTGAGTCTGTGCTGGATGAAAGATTGCAGGTGACAGAAAAAACATCGGGTTGGATGATTGGGCGCTTGACGGCATTGCGTAGTCAGCTTTCAGAGTCTGAAGCCAACTTGACTCATTTTCTACAAACGGAAGGTTTGATAGATTTAAGCGGCATTGACAATTTCTTGTCCACGCAGCTTGAAGGCCTGACTAAAAAATACAGTGCCGTGCGGGAACGCCGACTAGCGGCTCAATCTTTATTTCAGCTTATGCAAGAAAGTCCAAATAGGGCGGATCTTTATACGGTAAGTGAAGTATCCAATCACCCGCAAATGCGTGATATATACTTGGCCGAAACTGAAGCCGCAAAACAGGTAGATGAACTGTCAAAGCGATACGGCCCTAAACATGATGAAATGCAGCGAGCTGTAGCAGAGCTAGAGAGTATTAAAACCCGCGGTAACAAAAAGCTAAATCAGCTGTTCAGTGGTATACGGCAAGAGCTGGAAGTCACCAAGCATCAAGAGGCCGGGCTGTTAAAAGTGCTGAAAGAGAAACAGCAAGAGTATCAAGAATTGGCATTAAAACGGTCTAAATATGATTCGTTAAAGCGTGAGGTCGAGACTAACAGACAACTCTTGAACTTGTTTTTTACCCGACAGAAAGAAACGCAGGCTGCGAGTGGTTATGAACAGGGTAATGCGAGATTTTCCGATACGGCTTTGGTGCCATTATCACCGATAAAACCGAAAAAAACGCTCATTGTAGTGTTGGGTGGTTTGCTGAGTTTTATCTTTATCTGTCTGTTGGTGCTCTTGAAAGAGTTTACCCGTAACACGTTGCAGCATGCGCAAGACGTGGAACAAAAAATCGGGGTGCATTTACTCGGCTCGGTGCCCAAAATAGTTGATAAATCATTCTCTACTAAAGATCTGGATGTCACTGTATTTAACGATGACAGATTCAGGGTATTTGGTGAGTCTATCCGCAGTATCCGTACATCACTGATGCTGAGTATGGGTTATGAGAACAAGAAATGCATTGCACTGACATCATCAATACCGGGGGAGGGTAAAACCACGACGGCACTGAATCTCTCTATCTCATTGGCGCAGATGGAAAAGGTATTATTGATTGATTGTGATTTAAGAAAACCCGTGCTTGCTGAGCGCGTAGGTTTGGCTAAAAGTCACCCGGGTGTCACGGATGTATTGCTGATGGGGGCAAATGTGGATGATTGTATTTATCATGATGATAAAACAGGGCTGAATGTATTAACATCAGGCCTTATCCCAATGAATCCGCAGGAGTTATTGAGTTCACCGGGTTTTAAAACGATGCTAAATAAATTAAGCGGGGAATACGATAAGGTTATCATTGATACACCACCTGTGCTGGCGGTTAGTGATGCGTTGATTGTGGGCAGCTTAACCAAACATATGATCGTGGTAGCAAAGGCTAACTATACCAATATTAATAAAATAAACCGCTTGGTTTCTGAACTGGTAAAACACCAGATTATTATTGATGGGCTTATTTTAAATCAAATAAGTGAAAAAAAATCCGGATCTTATGACTATTATGGCAGTTATGAGTATACCCATGACCAGTCAAAATGCTGAATTCTGCCTTTTGAATGGTCATGGGTATATGAGGATAACACCGCCACATAACGTAGTAACTGGTTGCGTTACTGCGTTTTATGACGGTGTTTGGCAGAGTTAACCTGTGTTACGCATGCCGGCTGCTACCCCAGCGATACTGACCATTAAGGCTTGTTCTATATCTGGGTGAACCTGTTCTGAACTCCGCGCTCGGCTTAATAATTCAGCCTGAAGAATATTCAGTGGATCAGTATACGGGTTACGCAGTTCGATCGACTTCTTACTCCAGGGTTGGGTATCAAGCAGTTGGGTGTCAGGTGTTAAACCAACAATCAACTCGGTAGCGAGTGCGAGACTAGCACGTAATTCTTGCCCTAAGGGCCATAAATCTTCAGTAACCAGGCACTGGTCGTAGTACTCAGCTAACCAGGCATCTGCTTTGAGAAATACCATTTCAAACATTTCTAGGCGGGTATTGAAGAACGGCCACTGCTGTTGCATCTCCTGCAATGTTGCGCGTTGGCCCGTATCCAGCATATTTTTGAACGCAGCCGTACAACCAAGCCAAGCAGGTAACATCAGACGGTTTTGAGTCCATGCAAAGATCCAAGGGATCGCGCGGAGACTTTCTACCCCACCATTGGGTTTACGTTTAGCAGGACGGCTACCTAGCGGCAGTTTGCCTAACTCCAGTTCCGGTGTTGCTGACCGGAAGTAAGGGACAAATTTTTCGTGCCCTTGAATATAAGAGCGGTATTCGGCACAAGAGTCATCAGACATTTGGTCCATTGCATCACGCCATGCTTGCTTTGGTGCTGGTGGCGGTAATAAATTTGCTTCCAAAATAGCACTGGTGTAGAGGTTTAAGCTTTCCTCTGCAACATCCGCAAGACCAAATTTAAAGCGGATCATCTCGCCTTGTTCGGTTACCCGTAAACCACCCTTGAGGGAGCCTGGAGGCTGGGATAATAACGCAGCATGTGCTGGCGCTCCACCACGACCAATACTGCCGCCACGACCGTGGAATAGAGTAAGCTTGATCTCTTCTTGTTCACAGATGTCGACAAGCGCTTCTTGCGAACGATATTGTGCCCAAGACGCAGCGATTACACCTGCATCCTTAGCGGAGTCGGAGTAACCGATCATAATATATAGGTGTCCATTGATATAGTTTTTATACCAATCAATAGCCAATAGACTCTCGGTTACAGTACCGGCGTTATTGAGATCATCCAGGGTCTCAAACAAGGGGGCAACGGGCATGCGGAATGGACAGCCTGTTTCTTTTAGCAATAATTGCACGGCAAGCACATCAGAGGCTTTACGTGCCATTGAAATGATGTAGATACCGAGTGATTCTGGATCTTGCTTGGCAATGGTTTTACAGGTATCGAGTACTTCTGTCACCTCTGCAGAAGGCTGCCAGCATAGAGGGAAAAGCGGGCGCTTGCTGTTGAGCTCTTGCAATAGGAAGGACTGTTTATCTTGTTCATTCCATTGGCCATAGTCGCCCAAGCCAAGATAGCGAGTCACTTCTGCAATTACATCGGTATGGCGGTCACTGTCTTGGCGAATGTCTAATTTTACTAGGCTTACCCCGAAGCACTCTACGCGACGAATGGTATCGAGTAATGCCCCTTTGGCAATTACCTGCATGCCACACGCCATGAGCGAGTTGTAACAAGCAAGTAAAGGCTGACGTAACTGTGCAGTTTTGGTGATTACATCGAGGCTTTCGGTATGCTCCCCTTTTATTTGTGCAGATAAATTCGCCAGTGTTTCGGTGAGTTCTGAACGTAACTTTTTCAAAAGTGTGCGGTAAGGTTCATCACTTTTACCTACTTGAGACCTTAGCTCATCATCACAGTCGCTCATGGATAATTCACTGGTGAGGTGTTTTATATCCTTGAGAAATAAGTGGGTAGCCATCCAGCGACTTGTTAATAATACTTCTTCTGTTACCTTCGACGTTACGAATGGATTACCATCGCGGTCACCGCCCATCCACGAGGTAAACTTAACGGGCGCGGCATCAATCGGCAGCTGATAGCTTAACTTGTCTTGTAGGCGTTGATCTAAATTACGCAAGAAGTGCGGTACTGCATCCCACAGGGAATTTTCGACAACTGCGAAACCCCATTTGGCTTCATCTACCGGGGTTGGACGTACAGTACGAATTTCATTGGTATGCCAGGCCTGACAAACTAGCTGTTCGATCCGCGCGAGGAATACATCGCGTTCTTGCTTACTGAGTTCAGTTAATTCTAACTGGCTGAGACATTTATTGATTGCACCGTGCTTGTGGATCAGCGTTCGGCGGGTGATCTCAGTCGGATGTGCTGTTAGCACAAGATCAATATTTAAATTCTCGATAGCCGAAATAACGGCTGACTCAGAGATCTCTGAATTATTCAGTTTGGCAAATAATTCGTCTATCGAATCGGGCACACAGGTATTTTCAGCACAATTACGCGACGTTGTATGAAACTGCTCAGCAATGTTAGCCAGGTTAAGAAATTGGCTGAAAGCGCGTGCGACGGGCAGTAATTCATCATCTGAGAGGTTGCGTAATACAGTTAATAGCTGAGCGCGATCCTCATCATTGCCAGCCCGAGAAGATTTTGCTAACTGTCGAATTGTTTCGATCTTACCGAGGAATTCACTGCCAAGGTGATCCTTAATCGTATTACCCAGTATTTGGCCTAATAAACCGACGTTACTACGTAATGCTGCATATTTATCTGACATACATAATCCTTTAATTCAGTGATGTTACACGGCAACATAATTATCATTATGTGTGTAAAATAACTATATTTAGTGACATTCGTCAATAAATTCGTGTAAATATTGGCGTTAATTGTGATATTAGATGTAATTATACTACAAATCGATAATCTCTTTTTGCTTTATTTCGCTTATTATTTATTTTAGTTATTGTAACCCTTCCTGCGTTAGTTTGTGCACACCTGAGTAATGAGTTGCCGAATAATCGTCTGGGTGGGTTTAACACTCGACAGGTCAAGGTATTCATCTGGTTGGTGTGCCTGAGCGATATGGCCAGGTCCCATGACGATAGTGTCACAGCCGAGTTGCTGGATAAAGGGGGCTTCAGTACAGTAATTCACCGGTATCGCGGATTCACCAGTCAATTGTTCTGCAAGCGAGATCAGGGCTGAGTTAGGCTCACAGGCATAGGCTGGGATTGGTTCATGCAGGTGGTAAATATCAACGGCTCCCGGCCATTGCTGTTGTACTGGCAGCAGCGATTGATTGAGTAGCATAAATAATTCATCAGGGTTGACGCCTGGGATCGGCCGCATATCAATGTGCAATTCACAGCAACCGCAAATCCGGTTGGGACTATCGCCACCGTGGATATGACCAAAATTAAGTGTTGGTTGGGGTACTTCGAAATGTTCGCAGGCATATCGCTCTTTTAGGTGCCGTTGTAATTTGAGTAATTCGGTGGTGACCTGGTGCATGATCTCGATGGCATTGATGCCATTGGCTGGATCGGAAGAGTGGCCGCTGCGACCGGTAATCCGAATGGCCTCAGACATATGCCCTTTGTGCATAAATACCGGTATCATGCCCGTTGGCTCGCCAATGACGGCATAATCAGGTTTGAAGTTTTTGGCGGCGGCAATAGCGCGAGCACCGGCCATGGTGGTTTCTTCATCGGCAGTGGCCAGAATACGCAGTGGCTTATCCAATTTAGCTAAATCAATATTTTTACAGGCTTCAATAACAAAAGCAAAAAAGCCTTTCATATCAATAGTGCCTAATCCATACCATTTATTGTCCTGCTCAGTAAGCTGGAAGGGGTCTTTGCTCCATTGGCCTTCATCAAAAGGCACTGTGTCGGTGTGACCTGCCAATAATAACCCGCCATCACCGCTGCCGTATGTTGCCACAAGATTGTATTTTCCTGGGTTATTGGGGACGGTTGTCACCTGAATAGTAAAACCTAACTGCGAAAACCAATCGGAAAGCAGATCGATAACGCCTTTGTTACTCAGGTCTAGGCTTTTTTCGGTCGAGCTAATAGAAGGGGTTAAAATCAGCTCTTTATAGAGCTCGGTGAAGCTAGGTAGATGCATATTTACTTTCCTGTCATTATTTTCCATTGTTTTTTTATGCATTAAAGTTGCATAAAAATGTTAACTGTTTTATTCTCTACTTCTCCCTACTTTACAATGAATGGGTTAGATAATGAATTGTTTTTCATGTTTACAACGAGACAATTGATAAAATACGGCATATGCTGAAATTTGTTTATTTGGCAGTCGCGCCAATTTTTTATATTTATGCAAACACGGAAGTGAAACATGTTAAAAACAATTCTGGTTGGTGCTACCGGTTACACTGGCGCCGAGTTAGCCCATTACATTACTAAGCATCCGGGACTTGAATTATCGGGGCTATATGTGTCAGAGCACAGTCTTGATGCAGGTAAATCATTTTCTTCGTTATATGGCTATTTACTGGGCGTTGTTGATCAGCCGATACAGCCACTCGTAGTCGCTAGCATTGCCGACATATGCAGTGATGTTGATATTGTCATCCTCGCGACTGCTCATGAAGTAAGTCATGATATTGCCGCGCTGTTTTTAGCGCAAAACACGGCAGTATTTGATCTGTCTGGTGCATTCCGCGTTAATGATGTCACTTTTTATGAACGCTACTATGGGTTTAAACATAATTACTCCGATGAGCTGGCAACGGCTGTGTATGGCCTGGCAGAGTGGGCGAGTGCTGACATTGCCAAGGCTAATTTAATTGCGGTTCCGGGCTGTTATCCGACAGCTTCGTTAACAGCATTAAAGCCGCTGGCAGAAAAAGGGCTTATTGAATGTAACACCAAACCTATTATCAATGCGGTGAGTGGTGTGAGCGGTGCCGGTAGAAAAGCGACCCTGGCATCTTCTTTTTGCGAAGTGAGCCACACACCATATGGTGTGTTTAATCACCGGCATCAACCGGAAATTGCCACTCACTTAGGCCTCGACGTTATTTTTACTCCCCATCTTGGCAATTTCAAACGCGGTATTTTAGCCACTATTAATGTCAGGCTTGCAGAGGGTGTAACACCTGAACAGGTAGATAACGCCTACACGGAGGCTTATCAGGATAAACCTATCGTTAGGTTATTACCGGAAGGTTGGCCAAGTATTAAAGCCGTGGAGAAAACGGCTTATTGCGATCTGGCATGGCAGCAGCAAGGTCGTGATCTCATCGTGGTATCGGCAATTGATAACTTGTTAAAAGGCGCGGCGGCGCAGGCGATGCAGTGCATCAATATTCGGTTTGGTTTTGCAATAACGACGTCATTAGTATAAAGGAAGAGAAGATGGCTACTCCACTGGTATTAAAATTGGGCGGTGCATTACTGGAAAATGAACCCGCACTGGAAAAATTATTCATCGCGTTGAATGATTATATGTCGGCAGCGGCACGTCCGCTTATTTTGGTGCATGGCGGTGGCTGTTTTGTTGATCAGCTGTTGGCCAAAATGAATATTGTCAGTGAAAAAAAGAACGGGTTAAGAGTCACTCCGTTTGAAGATATCGGTTATATCACTGGTGCCCTAGCGGGAACCGCCAACAAAGTTTTGATGGCTCAAGGGATTAAGCTCGGCGCTAAAGTGGTTGGTTTAAGTCTCGCCGATGGTGGTATCACCAAGGTCACCCAATCGGCTGCAGACCTAGGTGCTGTCGGTGAATGTGAAGCTGGCGAGCCAGCTTTATTGACTGGCTTGCTCGATGGGGGGTTTTTACCAATTATTAGTTCTATCGGCATTGATGCGCAGGGACAATTATTAAATGTGAATGCTGACCAAGCTGCAACTGCGATCTGTGAAGTCTTAAATGCGGATCTGGTGATGTTATCCGATGTTGCCGGTATTTTGGATGCTGATATGCAGCTTATTCCAGAAATGAATAGTAGTTATGCGGATGAATTGATTATCACTGGCGTGATAGATGGCGGTATGGAAGTTAAAGTGAGGGCAGCCCTTAAAGCCGCTAGCTCTTTAAATAGAGACGTTAAACTGGCGAGCTGGAAAGTGCCAGAGCGATTGGTTGCACTACTTAATGGTGAGCCAGAGGGAACGAAGGTTTCTATTTAATTATACACAGTTTAATTATACGCAGCGATTACTGAAGTACGCAGGTATAAGGCAGTAATTATTTAGCAATCTTACATTAATCCATTTAACGGAGATAGATCATGGAACATTTACTATCAGTTAAAGATTTAACAAAACAGCAGATATTAGACCTACTGGCGCTGGCTAAAGATGTGAAGGCAGATCCTGCCAAGTATTCACAGGCTCTGGCGGGTAAAAATATTGTAACCATTTATGAAAAACAATCGTTACGCACCCGGGTTACCTTTGATATTGGTATTAATAAATTGGGTGGACACGCGGTCTATCTCGATTCCCAAAATGGCGCGATCGGAGAACGTGAAACGGTAAAAGACTTTGCTGCGAATATTTCACGTTGGGCAGATGCTATTGTGGCTCGAGTGGTGAGTCATAAAACACTCGAAGGTTTGGTGAAACACGGCAATATACCAGTGGTAAATTCGCTGTGCGATTTATATCACCCTTGCCAGGCTCTGGCCGACTTCTTAACTATCTCTGAACACTATGAAGATGTGTCTAAGGTTAAATTGGCTTATGTAGGAGAGGGTAATAACGTTACTCACTCACTACTATTAACTGGCGCTATCTTAGGTGCTGAGGTGACGGCTGTATGTCCACGAGGCGATAGTCCAGATGCGCAAATTGTGAAAGAAGCCATGGCACTAGCTGCCCACAGCGGCGGTAAAATAAATGTGACTGATAACCTGGATGACATAGTTGATTATGACGTTATTTATGGTGATACTTGGGTATCAATGGGTGACGATACACCTCTTGAGGTGGTGAAAGAAAAATACATGCCGTATCAGATAAATCAAGCATTATTGATGCGCACAGGAATCAAACATGTATTGCACTGTCAGCCAGCGCACCGGGAGCTTGAAATTACCTCTGAGGTAATGGATGGTGAACAATCGCTTATTTTTGATCAAGCAGAAAACAGAATGCATGCCCAAAATGCAGTTTTACTGACATTGCTGAAATAACATATTAAGGAAAATGACAATGACACAAGCAATTAAAAAAGTAGTAGTCGCATATTCAGGTGGTTTAGATACTTCAGTTATCTTACCTTGGTTAAAAGAAAATTATGATAATTGTGAGATCATCGCTTTTGTTGCCGATGTAGGTCAAGGCGCTGAAGAACTTGAGGGTATCGAAGAGAAAGCGTTAGCTTCGGGCGCATCTGAATGCCACGTGGTTGATCTGAAAGATGAATTGGTGGAGGACTATATTTACCCAACCCTGAAGACGGGTGCCATCTATGAAGGCACTTATTTACTTGGTACGTCGATGGCGCGGCCTATCATTGCTAAAGCTCAGGTGGAAGTTGCCCGCAAAGTGGGTGCTGATGCACTTTGTCACGGCTGTACCGGTAAAGGTAATGATCAAATTCGGTTTGAATCTTGTTTTGCAGCCCTTGCCCCTGAATTAACGGTTATTGCACCATGGCGTATTTGGGATATGACCAGTCGTGAATCTTTGTTAGAGTATCTGGCTGAGCGTAATATTTCTACTTCGGCTTCTGCTACCAAGATCTACAGCCGTGATGCTAACGCTTGGCATATTTCTCATGAAGGCGGCGAACTGGAAGACCCATGGAACCAACCAACTAAACAAGTTTGGACCATGACCGTAGATCCTATCGACGCGCCAAATGAACCTGAATTTGTAACCCTATCGGTAAAAAAAGGTGAGATCACAGCCGTAGATGGTGTTGAAATGTCGCCATATCAGCTGCTTATGCACCTGAATGAAAAAGCTGCCGCCCACGGTGTAGGGCGGGTTGATATTGTTGAAAACCGTTTAGTTGGTATGAAATCACGTGGTTGTTATGAAACACCAGGTGGTACGGTCATGGTTGAAGCGTTACGTGGCATCGAAGAATTGGTATTAGATAAAACCACCCGTAAATGGAAACAAACGGTTGCTGCTGAGTTTTCGCATCTGGTCTATGACGGCCGCTGGTTCACACCTTTATGTGCGTCATTACTGGCTGCAGCGGGTACCTTAGCGGAAGAAATGAATGGTGAAGTCATTGTTAAGATGTATAAAGGTTCTGTACAAGCAATCCAGAAAAAATCACCAAACAGCCTTTATAGTGAAGAGTTTGCTACATTTGGTGATGATAATGTTTATGACCAAAGCCATGCAGAAGGTTTCATCCGCTTATATTCGTTGTCTAGCCGTATTAAAGCTTTATCAACTAAGTAACGTTATTGAGGGTGTTCAGGCATCCTCACCTTCGAATATACAATTTCTAATATACAGATATAAGCAAGAATAAGGATGTAACCATGGCACTATGGGGCGGTAGATTCAGTCAAGCAGCTGATGCAAGATTTAAGACGTTTAATGATTCACTGCGGTTTGACTATCGTTTAGCTGAACAAGACATTACAGGCTCAGTGGCATGGTCAAAAGCCTTGGTTAGCGTTGGTATCTTGACGCAAAATGAACAGTTTTCGATTGAAGCCGCGCTAAATGACCTAATGTTGGCCGTATTAGAAAACCCTGAGCAGATTTTACAAAGTGATGCAGAAGATATTCACAGTTGGGTAGAAACGCAGTTAATTGCTAAAGTCGGTGATTTAGGCAAAAAATTGCACACTGGCCGAAGTCGTAATGACCAGGTTGCTACTGACCTCAAACTCTGGTGTAAACAGCAGGGTGAAGAGCTATTAATACAGCTGGATAAAACTCAGCATCAGTTAGTGATGCTAGCGCGTGAACATCAGGATACTGTTTTACCAGGCTATACCCATTTGCAGCGGGCTCAACCTGTCACATTTTCCCATTGGTGTTTAGCGTATGTCGAAATGCTAGAACGGGATTTTGGTCGCTTAACTGATTGCCTGAAGCGACTCGATACCTGTCCACTCGGATCCGGTGCACTTGCTGGTACTGCCTACCCAATGGACAGAACAGAACTTGCTCACTCTCTTGGGTTTGCTAGTGCGACTTTAAATAGTTTAGATTCCGTCTCTGACCGCGATCATGTCGTCGAGTTGCTGAGTACCGCGAGCATATCAATGATGCATTTATCGCGAATGGCTGAGGATTTGATTTTCTATAACTCGGGTGAGTCTAACTTTTTAGAACTGGCAGATGCAGTTACATCTGGCTCTTCATTAATGCCGCAAAAGAAAAATCCGGATGCCCTCGAACTGATCAGGGGTAAATCAGGCCGGGTATTTGGTTCGCTCAGCGCTATGTTAATGACATTGAAAGCACTGCCTTTAGCTTATAACAAAGATATGCAAGAGGACAAAGAAGGTCTATTCGATGCGTTGGATACCTGGAGCGATTGCCTAGAAATGGCTGTGATGTCTCTGACCGGAATGAAAATTAATGAAGCGCGCACGAGAGAAGCGGCACTCGGCGGTTATTCAAATGCCACCGAGTTAGCTGACTACCTCGTCGCAAAAGGTGTTCCTTTTCGTGATTCGCATCATATTGTCGGTGAAGCTGTGGTTGGGGCTATTGCCAAAGGTGTTCCGCTGGAGGCGTTAACTCTCGCCGAATTTAAGCAGTTTAACCCACTGATTGAAGGTGATGTCTATCATCATCTATCACTGGATGAAACCTTGGCCAAACGTAAAGCACAAGGTGGCGTGTCGCCAGTGCAGGTTGAATTTGCACTCACGAATGCGGAAAAACGCCTGGAAGAACGTGACACATCAGGGATTAATATACGACCGGCCCGACTGACAGACCTTGACGATATTGAACGTATGGTCAATTATTGGGCGAACATCGGTGAGAATTTACCGCGTAGCCGTTCAGATCTGGTGAAAGCCGTTGGCACTTTCGCAGTGACCGAGAAGCATAACAGGGTGACTGGTTGTGCCTCTATCTATGTATACGATACTGGGCTGGCGGAGATACGTTCTTTAGGCATTGAACCTGGTTATCAGGGGGCTGGGCAGGGTAAGGCTGCAGTAGAATATATTCTGCGTAAGGCTGAGCTAATGGCAATCCAAAAAGTGTTTGTATTAACACGTGTGCCTGAGTTCTTCATGAAATTAGGTTTCAGTCAAACCAGTAAATCAATGTTACCGGAAAAGGTATTGAAAGATTGTGATATGTGCCCACGGCAACATGCTTGTGATGAAGTCGCGCTGGAGTATCAATTCAGTGTCGTGAATCCAGACATTAAGCTGAAGAAAGAATAGCCGTGGCTGCCATGATCGTATTCAAATGTTGATATTTTGTTATTACAGAAAACTTGAAATAATATTTCATCACTATATAATGTTGTTCATAGAATTAATGGCGGTTATGTATTGGTTCAATATCATTAACTAGTTAAATATGAGCATCTTGTAATTGATGATTAAATACGTTCAGGATGCATTGTGAAAGCATGTATGAATGAACTGATTTTTCTCTTGCTAACAGCAATAGGTCATGTATAATATGCTCCACTTGCCTAGGCAAGAATAACTGCATCACTATGTTGTACTTTAGACTTGAGCTAAAGCATTAGTGGTCAGTCATCAGGACTCCCGATAGGGGAGTCAAAGGGTTAAAATATCGCACTTGCAGTCTGTATTATCAGTTGTAATGTGTCGAATTTTGTGTGTGTTTAACTATAATGGAGCTCTGGTCTAATGCAGAACCAAAGAATCCGTATCCGCTTGAAATCGTTCGATCATCGTCTTATCGATCAATCTACAGCGGAAATCGTTGAAACTGCAAAACGCACTGGTGCGCAAGTACGTGGACCTATTCCACTACCAACGCGCAAAGAGCGTTTCACAGTGCTTACTTCTCCGCACGTTAACAAAGATGCGCGTGACCAGTACGAAATCCGTACTCACAAGCGCCTGGTTGACATCGTTGAGCCAACAGAAAAAACCGTTGACGCTCTAATGCGTTTAGATCTAGCTGCTGGTGTTGATGTTCAAATCAGCCTTGGCTAGTAAGTTCTAAAACAACGATTTATATTGAGGTTATTATAATGATTGGTCTAATCGGACGTAAAGTTGGTATGACACGTATCTTCACTGAAGATGGCGTATCTATCCCAGTTTCCGTTATTGAATGTGAGCCTAACCGCGTTACTCAAGTTAAAACACTTGAAATTGACGGTTATCGCGCACTTCAAGTGACCACTGGCACGAAAAAAGCTAGCAGAGTAAACAAGCCAGAAGCGGGTCATTTCGCTAAAGCTAAAGTTGAAGCTGGTCGTGGCCTTTGGGAATTCCGTCTGGGAACAGACGAAGGCGAAGCTGTTGAAGTTGGCTCTGAGCTAAACGTAAACATTTTTGCTGAGACTACTAAAGTCGACGTTACTGGTACATCTAAAGGTAAAGGTTTTGCTGGCGTTATTAAACGTTGGAACTTTTCTATGCAAGATGCTACTCACGGTAACTCTCTTGCTCACCGTGCACCGGGTTCAATTGGCCAATGCCAAACTCCAGGTCGCGTATTTAAAGGCAAGAAAATGGCAGGTCATATGGGTGCTGAACGCGTTACAATTCAGTCTCTAGATGTAGTACGTGTTGATAATGAACGTAACCTAGTACTTGTTAAAGGTGCTATCCCAGGTGCGATCAACAGCAACGTAATTATCAAACCAGCTGTTAAAGCATAATCCGAGGAAATAGTAATGGAATTGTTATTGAAAGACGCACAAGGTGCTCTTGAAGTTTCAGAAACTACCTTCGGACGTGAGTTTAACGAAGCTCTGGTTCACCAGGTAGTTACAGCGTATGCTGCTGGCGCGCGTCAAGGTACTCGTGCACAGAAAAACCGTTCTGACGTTGCAGGTGGTGGTAAAAAACCATGGCGTCAAAAAGGTACTGGTC
>JBLHPA010000027.1:0-27071 GCA_047628235.1 Moritella sp. | reverse complement strand
CTCACCCGTCCGCCGCTCGACGCCAGAATAGCAAGCTATTCTTCGTTTCCGCTCGACTTGCATGTGTTAAGCCTACCGCCAGCGTTCAATCTGAGCCATGATCAAACTCTTCAATTAAAAGTTTTTTGACTAATCTCATTTACTAAAAGTAAATCACATTAAGTCGGCTCAATGAATTCTGTACTTCAACAATAAAACCGAAGCCTTATTGTTTATAAAACCAAATCTTTCGATTTAATTTAATGTTCACAATTACATTGATATAATTTTTGGTCATTATATCTCTGCAAGTGCTCACACAGATTGCTTGAATAAATTGTTAAAGAGCGTTAACCTTGGCGCTGTGCGTCTCAGTCAGGCTGCGTATTCTACGCAAACCAGTTTTGAAGTCAAGCACACATTTGTGCTCTATTCAGGGAGTTTAAAAAGTAACCGAAGCTATTTTAACTACCTTACTGGGCGGCTATTGCCGTGTCAGTGAGGTCGCATTATAGAGAGATGAATCATGATGGCAAGTACTTTTTACTCAAAAGACAAAACCAACATTTAGTCACAACTTACCCCCATCTTATGCACAAGGTAAGCATATATATTCAATGAATTTAATCTTTTTGTTTGTCTTTTATACATTTTTTGACAAAATAAGACACAGCTATGATTTTTTATGGCTTTTTATTGCTACATTTACACAGATTGTCGCTCTTCCAGATGTTAGTTACGATTAGGAATAAGAGTAACAATTACACAATTATTCATTATATCAATCACTTATGTGTTTTCAGAGGTTCTTTAAAACGATGAGCTTTTCAAATTTATCCAATTCAACTAGAGTCGCAGTTATTTCTATCTCTATAGCAGTAATTGGTTTTGCGATGTTTTCTTTTATAGAAAATACCATACCCGGTTCTTTTTCATTCGCTATCGGTGCAATTATTACCGGTATCATTATTCAACTATCTACATCTCCATCTTCAAGTACTGCCGCTGTTGAGACAAAAACTCTTTATGTAGGCAATTTGCCTTACCGTGCAAATGAAACATCTGTACGAACATTGTTTTCTGAGCACGGCCAAGTGCTATCAGTTCGCTTAATGAAAGATAAGCACACTGGTAAACGTCGTGGATTTGGCTTTGTTGAAATGCCACAAGCTGATGCTGCAATTGCAGTTGAAGCGTTGAATGATGCTGAATATCAGCAACGTACTTTAAAAGTACGTGAAGCGAACGAACGTACACTTCATCCTATGGAATAATCTGGGCGGTTAAATTACACGTCTATATATAAAGGCTGACTCAACCCTATATCATTAAATAGCTGAGTCAGCTTTTTTTGTTCCTGCATTTTAGTGCAAAATACTTTTCCACTGCACCTCACCAAAGACACAGCATAACTATCACCAATAGTATCTAGTTCGATACCGTTATGACTTAGAATATGTTTTACTCTTGCTGCGATAGCTACGCCCGAGTCAACCAGCTCTACATGCTCACCAATAAGGCTCTGTAACTCAGCCCTCAACAGCGGGAAATGAGTGCAGCCAAGTACAATAATGTCTGGACAATCCTGCTCATCTCGCCATTTTTCGATGACACGTTGGATCTCATCTAACGCGACGGGCTTACCATGTAATTTGTTTTCAGCTTGTTGCACCAGACTGCTCGATCCTATCATATCAATTTCACACCCCTGCGCATGTTCAGTCACAAGTAGTTGGGTATAAACACGAGATACGGTTCCCGGTGTCGCTAATAGGCCAATTTTATTCTTTTTAGTTTTCAATGCCGCAGGTTTAATTGCCGGTACCACCCCCACAAACGGGATGGGGAAACGCTCACGCAATGCAGGTAATACGAGCGTACTAGCAGAATTGCAAGCGATCACCACTATATCTGGTTTGAACTGCTCATGCATATAGGCCATTAGCTGGCAGACCCGCTTGATCAGAAAGTCAGGTTCCAATTCACCGTAAGGAAAATTTGCATTATCAAATAGGTAGAGGTACTCCGCATGGGGCAATTGCTCTTTGATTGCCTGGTATATAGATAAACCACCTACCCCTGAATCAAAAATCAATATTTTACTCATGTATCAGCCATTAGGTCATTGCGAGGGCTATATAATAATCAAGGGCGGGGGGAATTGGAATAGAAGGTGATAAAAAGAAGCCAGCAGATCGCAGACTTCATGACCCATACTTATGGCTAGACCGCATAACGCCTAGCGTTCATGACGTCTAGCTTAAGAGATTGACGATTAAAAGTCATAATTCGCTGTTAACCGGAAACTTCGGCCAGTACCGGAATAATAACCATCTGGACCAAATGCATTAGCAACAGCGGAACTCGCATATTTTCCATCGAGTAGGTTATCAGCCCTTAAACTCATTGACCAATTATTCCGCGCGTAATTAAGTGCAACGTTCGTTAGCCAATAATCATCTAATTGATCTTTAGAATTACTGTTATCACCATCGAGATAACGTTCTCCGACATAAACTTCTTCTACAAATAATTGGAGGTTATCCGCAAAATATAACCCTGCATAACCGTGTCCCGTATGCTCAGCAACCCAAGAAAGGGATTTACCTTTGTTATCTCCTTCGGTGAATTCAGCATCTATGTAATTATATTCTAACCCTGTATTAAGGTCTGAATTTACCTGCCAATTCCACGCTAGACTAGAACCATATCGGGTTGACGCTTCAGCATTTACATTTGCACCAACAAATTGCCCATCGATTGGTTTGGGTGCTGATACATCAAAAATAATTTCATCTTCAAGATCTAGACGGTAAATACTTAAACTTAGGGTATGTGATGCCGGTGTCCAATCCCACCCCGCTTCATATGAACGACCCGTTTGCGGTTTAAGCCCCTTCACACCAGGGGATGTGTAAGCCTGTTCATCAACCTTAGCAAAGCGAAAGTTATCATCTAAACGCACATACAGTCTGTGATTGGACGAAGGATGATAATTTAAACCTAACTCAAAAGCATGTGCATCTTCATTTAGTTCAACTCCATCCTTATATACACCATATAAACTTTTGTCAGTTAAATCATCTTGAATCTTCGAATAGCGGCCACCGACAATATAGCGGAGATCATTTGTCAAAGGAGCTATCGCTTGTACATATATACTGGCAATTGTCTGAATATTTTCTCGCCCCGAATCAAACTCAACTTCACCTCTAGATAAATCTATACCTGTAACTATATTTGCATCGCCACGACTTGCAGTTATATTACCGATAACTTTGGAATTAAACTCTAATAATTCGAGGGTTTTTTCACCTGGTGAACCATAGGAAATATTCTGCTGGAGAGTATCTTTGAAGTTTAAATTAGTATCCCATAACCAGATAGAATTAAGTTGGTGTTTATATCCCAAGCGCAATGTAGCGGTCATTTCACGCTGATCATCATGTGTAATATCAGAATAAGGATCAGAACCCGCTTGACGAGGGTCCTGCTCAAACTCCTCCTTAGTTAGAGCGCCAGCCAGTTCACGGTAACTGTCATAATAACTACTTTCAATAAAAAAGGTGTTCAGCTCTGTTTTATATTGAATACGACCTAAAATAGAAGAGGTTTCATTTGCATTATGCTCTCGATAATTATCCCCTTCATTGTAGCTGCCTGATAAATAAATGCCCCATTTTTCATTAATGGCTCCAAACACATTTGCCTGCCCTTCATAGGTATTAAAGCTGCCACCGGAAAGTTGCACGTTCCCACCAACACTATCCGGCGCTTTAGTAATAATATGAATCACACCACCAACAGCCTGATCGCCGTACAGAACGCCAGCACTGCCATTTAAGATCTCAATACGCTCAATTTGGTTAAGCGGGATTGCGCCAATACTTGGCGCGGAAATATCAATATTATTTAAACGACGGCCATCAACCATAATCAACGTATTGTTTGCCGCCTGGGAGGCACTAAAACCACGCATAGAAATTACAGCGCCAGAATTACTATCAGAGATTTGAATGCCACTACGACCTCGCAATAGATCTGTTAAATTTGTAACACCACTCGTCTTAATTTCGGTGCTGTCAATGACATTAACATTGGCGGCTATATTCAGGGGGGTCGTTACATTTCGACCAATCACAACGAGGGTTTCATCAGCGACTTGTTCAACAGGATTAGCAGTAACAACGGTAACGTCTTCAGTAACAGATGGATCTTGGGCAAGAGCAGCAAACGGCAGAATGACCGTTGCTAAAAGTTTTTTAGACATTTTTTTTCCTATTAACGCGTAGAAGTTCAACATTTTTAAATATTAAAAATTTGAACTGTGTTTATTATTTATAACTCACGTTCTGGCTGGAACTCGGCCTTAAGTGCAAGCACTATTACCGTTGCGCGACAGGTTCAGATTTTCACTGAATTCCCCAATTACTGCAGATTGTAAAAAATAGCCACTTTTACGCACAGCGCGCATGACAACAATCTCAAGCTTTTGCACCTGAACGGGGGTATTGTAATGCAATGTTACAAATATGTAAATTCACGAAGTTATAATTAAATGGTGCTAAGAGTCTTAATAAACCACGTCCACATTAAAAATATGCTGGACAATCACAATCTGGGTCTTACAATCGCTATTCTTTTTGTTCGTATCTAATAGGGCGAGTCAACATGACCGAAATGCATCCCGATAACTATCAGTCACAGCTTGACGAAAAAGCCACTCGTCAGCGTGAAACATTTAAAAAATTCTCACCGCCTGAACTGGAAATTTTTGCTTCGCCACCAGAAAACTACCGCTTACGTGCAGAATTTCGAGTTTGGCATGAAGGTGATGAGCTCTATTACATCATGTTTGATAAAAAGACTAAGCAGAAGATACGCATTGACTACTTCTTACCAGGTAGCAAATTAATTAACCAGATCATGCCGGCATTAATTACAGAGCTAAAAAAATCTAACCTTTTACGCTTTAAACTTTTTCAGGTTGATTTCTTATCGACATTAAGTGGCGAGTTACTGGTTAGCCTGCTTTATCACCGCCAATTAAGTGATGAATGGATCCAAGAGGCAACAGCATTAAAAGTAAAGTTAAGTGAACAGTTCAACATCAATATTATTGGTCGAGCGAAAAAACAAAAAGTGGTATTAGATCGGGAATTTGTAGTCGAAGAACTGTGCGTTGCTGGCAAGAAGTTGAAGTATAAACAAGTTGAAAACAGTTTTACTCAGCCTAATGGCATCGTCAACCAAAAAATGCTGGAGTGGGCGCTGGATGTGACCCAAGACTGCAAGGGCGACTTGCTTGAACTTTACTGTGGTAATGGTAACTTTTCTATCGCGTTAGCGCCTAACTTTAATAAAGTACTGGCCACCGAAATTGCCAAGTCATCGGTACAGTCAGCGCAATATAACATTGCTGAAAACGGTTTAGACAACCTCACCATCTTACGTCTGTCAGCGGAAGAGTTTACCCTAGCGATTAACGGAGTACGTGAATTCAACCGCCTGAAAGATGCAAAAGTCGATTTATCCTCGTTTAACTGCAATACGATCTTTGTCGATCCACCCCGTGCAGGCTTAGATGCAGATACGGTTAAAATGGTTCAAGAGTACGATAATATCGTCTATATTTCCTGCAGCCCAGAAACACTCAGTGATAACTTAGAAGAGTTAAGCAAAACTCATAATATTGAACGTTTTGCCTTATTTGATCAGTTCCCATACACTCATCACGTAGAATCCGGTGTATTTTTAACGAAGAAGTAATATTCAGCGAGAGACAAGCGCGGCAACTAAATGATTGGTTGTCTAGTTGTCACGCATGATCTGGGTAATTAAAGCGACTAGGCTTCTTTTTTACCCGAAAAAACGCCCATATTTTTTGCGATCCAGGCAGCTAAACCCAGTATAATCATCAAGGGTAAGACATTACTGCCAAGCTCCGGATGGTCCACCCGCACAAACGTCGTATAGGTCAGCACGCCAATAACAAATAGACCTATCGATGACTTGCTGATATGACTTTCAATCGCTGTCGTCATATACACCTGATACCAATTGTAAACCACCAGCACAAAAGCGATCAGAGGAAAGATACTAAATGCTACCTCACTGGTCATTAGCGTAGCCAACGAAGCATTGCCACATAAACCAGCTAAAAAAGAAAAATATAACGGCTTGTAACCTGCCTGATTATTTGTGTTCATCTGGATTCCTTATCGTTCGGAGATAGCAGCGACATGCTTTCTATTGATTCTTAATACTGCCGCACCTTTTGCAATCATTCTCAACTGCATTATAGTACGGTCAGACAATGCTTGACGCTCTTCGTTCGATAAATCAAGCGCGTCAGCCCCGGCATTAAAAACAATTGTGACCATAGCCTCAGACTGAATACTTGCTTCGTCTTGGGTGAATTTGGTCGCCTGTTCAATATAGTCCGTTAACTCTGCGCAAAAATGCCGAAGTTCCCGTGAGACAGCAGCACGAAATGCCGCAGATGTACCAGACCGCTCACGTAACAAGACTCTGAAAATGTTGGGGTTGTTCTCCACAAACTCCATAAATGTTTCGACGGAGGTTCTTATTACACTACCACCTGTTGCGATCCGCTGCCGAGCTTGTCGCATTAATTGCCGCAACATGAGGCCCCCCTCATCAACCATAGTCAAACCCAGTTCTTCCATATCACTGAAGTGACGATAGAAGGAAGTTGGCGCGATCCCAGCTTCGCGCGCAACCTCACGTAGGCTTAAGTTAGAATAACTGCTTTCTGCAGTAACCAGCCTAAATGCGGCATCAATGAGTGAACGGCGTGTGCGCTCTTTTTGCTGTGCTCTAATTCCAGTCATAATTCACAAATAATAATTAAGAGGTTGTTAACACGTATATACCCAAGCTACTTCAAAATACTAACTCAGAGGCTAATTTAGATATAATATGATACTACTTTCATCGTTATCGGCAACTAACTTATCTTTCCAGCCCATAGAAGCCAAAAGTAATAGTCGTATCTTTTTTGGGGAAACAGGCTACGATTTGCCAAAAAAAGTCAGCATAACCGCTGACCTTAAATTTCTTGTTTTTTAGCGCTTTCGAATCAGCCGTAATCCAGTCGCGGTTAACGTGTTAAAATATTATGCCATTGCAAATTTGTATCACCGAGCACGATAAAATCGGGATTTTTTAATGTATCACGCTTATTGTATGACAAATTTTCTAAGCCTAAATCAAGAATAGCGCCGCCCGCTTCCGTCACTATACATTGCGTGCCAGCCGTATCCCATTCACCAGTCGTACCCAAGCGAATGTAACAATCTGCCTTTCCTTCAGCAACGAGACAGCCTTTTAGGCTTGCAGAGCCTAGCGCCTGTAATTCTAGTGCAACGTCATCAGCCACTATCCGTCGAATATTATCAGGGTTTTGTACCCGGCTGACAACTACGTTTAAACGAGTTAGCGGCTCTTTGCAGGTATGGCTGGAGATCTGCTGTTCGCCTTCCGCGGTAACTTTATAAGCGCCTTGGCCAGCAACAGCCCAATATAACACATCGTCTCTAGGGCCATAAATCATGCCAATAATAGGGTTGTTTTTATGCACTAAGGCTATAATAGTAGCGAAGTCGCCACTGCGCGAAATAAACTCCTGGGTACCATCCAGTGGATCAACCAGCCAATAGGTCTCCCATGCCTGCCGCTCTGCGACAGAAATATCACAATCTTCCTCAGACAATACTGGGATATCAGGAGTAAGCAAGCTGAGCTGCTCAATTAAAAAAAGATGGGCAGCCATATCGGCACTGGTCACAGGGGTGTGATCAGCTTTGACCTCTTGTTCAAAATTGCCTGACTGGTAAATATCATAAATAAGGCCACCAGTAGCCCGCGCAATTTTTTTTAATTCTGGGATCAATTTCATTGCTTGCATGTTGTTCTCCTGCTCTCTTCTAGCGCGTCCACGACAGCGATGCCCAAGCTACTTCTCAACTAGCTAGCTGAACACAATGTATTATTCTTCTAATTTTTTTAGCGCAAGTAATAACGCACAGATAGCTCTCGCTTCTTTTATTTCATTATTATCTATTAGCTCACCAGCCCTTGCCAGTGGCCACTTTACAATTTCAAGCGGTTCAGGTTCATCACCTTCGCGTGATTCCGGATATAAGTTCTGCGCCAGGTATATCTGCATCTGCGCAGAAAAATAGCTCGGCGCCAAATTAACTTCTTTTAATAACGTTAATTTGCCAGCACCAAAACCGACCTCCTCCATCAATTCCCGGTTGGCCGCAGCAAGTGCCGTTTCGCCTTTATCAATCGCGCCTTTTGGGAATCCCAACTCATAACATTCAGTACCTACCGCGTACTCACGCACCAGGATCAAGTTATTTTGCGCATCAACTGGCACCATCATCACGGCTCCAAAGCCCCCGGCTTTCATACGCTCATAAGTACGTTCAATACCATTCGAAAAACGCAGTGCTACAGCTTCAAGTTTAAACAGCCGACTTTCAGCCACTATTTCCGTGCTTATAATTTCTGGTTTTTGATGTGTCATTTTATCCCTGCATTCTAGTCATCAGCCGCTTGGCCATCTCGATAGTGTTATATTCGACCCGAATAATTCAGTTGATACTCGCCCTTGGCGTTGGGTTTACCTATGTAGCGTAAATTAGTTCGAATCGACTCAGGTAACTCATTGCTTGGCACCAATACGGCGGAAAGCGAATACTTGTTTTCCGCAGCTAGTTTAGCAATGCCCGACAACCGAAGTTGCGAGGAAGCCTGTTTTATATTTGCCACTAAGGCCCCGCTCTCACAACTCAAATCAGCCACCGCCGAATCGACCATAATATTGCCGATTAATGATTGAATACCCGCATTTGACCAGGTCAACTTGCCACTCAGTTGCTCACACCAGGGTTGTCCTTGTTGCGCCTCTGACACTTCGAGTTTTACCTCTCCACTGGTGGTGACAGGAACAGGAATATTGCTTGCCATCAGTAACCATTCGGAATTGGCTTCCACAGTTACATTCTTCGCATAACCACCATTACTGCTATAGCCTACATCACCATGGCCTCGCAGACTGCTCTTACCTCGACCAAACTGAACATTAGCTTCAATAGAACCTGTTAACATAGTTATAAATGAAGTATCCCAAACAAAATCAATCACATCGATGTTATCGTACGACACTTTTTCAGCATGCCCGTGCCAAACGGTACCGGTGACTTGACTAATAACAACCTGCGGCGGCAATGGCAGGTAAGACAGCGCCAATTTAGCAGGTAGTGTTATCACCAGAAATACCACGTAAGCAGTTAATATAAAGCATAGCCCAACAAGTTTACTTCTCATGATGTTTTTCCTAATTGTAACCGGCGCACTTTGATCATACCGTTATGATCTATAGCACTGATATCAATATTTTGGATCTCAACCCCATATTGTTTATTAAGGTTTTCTAACCACGAAATAAATTGGTTAAAGTTAACATCGTCAATCCAAATTTGCACAGCATTTGTTTTTGCCTGGATACGAGAGATAGAGATTTGGTTACGCAGTGCCGTGCGATTAACTAATTGATTAAGATCGCCCGCTTCAGATCTGCTCACAGAGCCGCCCTGCAATTCGGTAATTTTTTGCCCCAGCACTTTAACTTCTTGCAGCGTCTGAGTCTGAACATTGATTTTACGGCGCGTATTCGTCAGTTCAGTTTGCAGCGGCTGCCACAACAACCAATAACCAGCAGCAAGCAACAAAGTACTTAACAGCAGTATCGCAAGATGCTTGTCCCGGCCTTCCAATTGTTGCCAATATGCCTTCATTCTTTCCCCCGAATATCGAGTGTGCCCTGAACCTTGCCCTGTTTCTGACTTAATGTTCCCTGAGTCACATCAAAACGTGTTGCGATTGTCGTTTTAAGCTTATTAAACACCTGAAAATTGGTGGCGCTGGCTTGTACACGCAGCGTTCCCTGCTTCGCATCAAAGCGGATACTAATCGGCTGAATCCCTGGCGACTGCTTGAAATCTGGCGTTAACTGACTCAGCATCGCTAAAAAGCCTGAACTGTTACCACCCCGTTGTAATTCCGCCAGCCGGTTCTGCATCTGTTTTTTCACCAGTCGCGTATTTAGACGCATTTTCTTTGGTTTAAATACGGTTTGATACACCTGCTTAATATCGCTTTCTAGCCTAACCTGCTCTTGCTTTAATTGGTTCAATTCCACAAATTGATAAGTAAATACCATCATCAAAGCCAAACTTGCCGCAACCGCGGTACGTCGCCATAATTTCAGGTTTGGATTTGCCACCAACTCAATGTTGTAAGACCCTTGCAGCAGGTTGCAACTACTCGTTACCGCACCTTCCGCACAGAGTTTCATTGGCAATTCAATATTGGCTTGCTGCCAGTTATCCCGTTCATGGTTGGGGATTTCGGAGTAGCTAATAACAGTATTCCGCTGATCACTATCCTCATTATTTTTATCGAACGCAGGATCGATATTCACAGCCAGTACGATACTTAACAGCTCTGCTTCAATGCATATACCCTGCACCTTGCTTTGGCGAATAAGCCATTGTCCGTCAAACTGTATAGCACTCCAGCTATCGGCGGCAAGAGGAAGCGTCAATACATCTGGAATAAACTGCTCACAGTTAAGTTCAGCTTGAACCAACCACGATTGCCATAACTTCATCTTTTCATGAGCAATAATCGCTACTGATACCGTATTACCCTTTTTATCCAGCAAAGCAAAATGCAGTTTTTCAACATCACTACTCAGCTCTTGTTCTAACATATAAGGCAAGGCATTAAGTACCTGCTTGTTACCTCTTGCCGGTAGCTCAACCTGCTTAAACGTGATATCACAGCTCGGCACTAACGTAATAATCGCTCGACCACCCGCTCTGATTTGCAACTCTGCCAGTTCGGCGGCGTTGGCTAAGATCCCCGATGCAATAATCTCATTTTCGGTTGTCGACCAAACTAACCAATGTATGGCTTGCCAGCTTTCACTACCAAGTCTTACTACTAACTGCTCACTCATTGAGCACCTCCAAATTGTCGACGAATGACATAAACAGTGTCTTTACCCTCAGCTTTAAATAACGATTCGATTTTGATGGCCGCTGTAGCAAACTCCGCTTGCAGCTGAGCAATAAAATATTCACTTTTTATGGCAAAGGTACTTTTCTCTTCTGTTGTTAATGTAATTCCAGTTACCTCGGGCAGGACAAGAAAATCACTGACACTCGCCCAACCACTACTCGGCCTTTGTTCTAAAATTGAACGAGCCTGATCTATCGACAACTTACCCATAAACAAGGATGCTAGAATTTCAGGTTTATCCACAGCAATAGTATTCACATTCAATTTAAGGGCGGTTGTAGGCAATGCGCATAAATAGGGCCGAACCTTACGATAAACGGCTTTATTAAAGCCTTTTATCGCACGCAGTTCACTGCCGTTAATTAAGGCCTGATTGCCAACCTGATACGGATAATCAAGTGATTCATAATAAGCATCTTCGACCCCGTAGCTGGAAACAACATTGCTATCTGCATCAATCCAATCACGCAGTGCATCCCCTAACTGCTCAGCGTCATAAGCTTCAATGTCAAGCAGCTCCATAAGATGGCGAAATTGACGTACAGCTAAAGGTGCCAGTCCATCAGCATTATCCTGACCAGTTACCGCGTTAACATTAAAACAGGCTTGCATATCAAACACCTGACCACCAATCTGACCATTTTCAACTGGATATATCATTTCTTCGATTGCCCAGTATTGATCTAAGTTGATCGTATCATCATCTTTTAAGGTTGCCTTTAATGCTTTTTCAACCAGTTCTTCTGCGCCATAAGCGTACCAAAGTGCTTGTTGATGGGTAATCAGATTACTAGTACGGCGTAATTCTAGCTGCAACCGCGAAGACATGTTACTTGCAATAATCACCATTACGGCCAAGATAAGCAGTACGGTTAATAGAGCGATGCCCTTTTGTCGTTGTGGAGACCGAGTCATTACGTGCCATCTCCACGATTAGTACTCACGGTAGCTTCGGACAGCAAAAAACTACGATTGATATCACCAAAGCGGGCAAGAGTCAGGTTAATGCGGATCCCCGCGGGAATGTTTTTTTTATCTGTCCACACATCTGTCCATTTATCTGCCTGATAGAACTCAAAGCTGAGTTTTTCTACATCCCTTAAAAGGATCTGTATTTTGGGTTCTTCACCAATACTGGGATCCAAGTAGACATAACTCAGTCGTTCTAAATTATTATCTTTGAGTCGGTATGATACCCGCTGCAATGAGGAACGGGGAAGTTGAGATAACGGATTACGCCAGCCACTGCGTACAAAGGCAATGCCATCATCATCACTGTCAAACATGAATTTACCTACTTGTAGCGGCATTGCCGTCAATTCATCATCACTGCGATTATTTCTGGCATTCATCTGCTGCATGTCCCGCCCCACGATCAGCATGGCACGTTGCAGTTTTTTTAACACCAAACCACGCTCTAAAGATATCTCATCGCTGCGTAACACGCCCTGCAGTACTTGATAAGCCCCAAGACTAAGCATGGCAAAAATGGCAATAGCAATCATCATTTCTATCAGGGTAAAACCCAATGATTTCGGTCGGCCAGTGGACGATATTAATTGTGACATATTTAACGCACCACGTAAGTGAGTAGATGGCTAACGGTCGATTCATATTTATTATCTAATGCAACTTCTACAATCACACCGGTAAAATCACTGCTCTCCGTAGCCTCGGCCTTATAACGCCAATACCAGGTGCGGCCAGCAAGTTCACTCTCTCCTTTGCTCCATGATTTTCCCGGGAAAGTACCCGCTAGCTTAAGTTCAACTAAGGTATTAGAGGCGACCCAATTGGCAAAGGTCTTCTCTTCCAAATAGGCCATGCTATTTAGGTTCTCTGTCGCGACTTTCATCACTGCTAACCCTGCCGTGGCGAACACGGCCATAGCGACCATCACTTCTAGCAAGGTCATGCCTTTTCGTTTCATCACTCTTTGTTTCATTAAGGCGCATCCCTAACAGACGTAATACCAAGTTCGCCGTATTCATCAAACTTTACGGTGATGCTGCGGTCACCGAGATCACTATCAAAATAGCTGAGGGTTAAGCTAAAATCGGTTATTTCGCCACTGGAATAGATAAATACATCAGGTTCGAATTTACGTTCCTGCTCTTTATCACCAAATAAGCCACCGTTGTCTTCAAATAAGCCATCGTCATCGCTGAATAACCTGCGATCTCCCAGCAGACTACCCTCTGCTTTTAAACCAGAAAGCTCTAGGGTAAGTAACATCTCTTCGGGCAGAGTTATCTGGGTAAAAAATTTAGACTCAGTGAACGTTTTCCAGCGGCTGTCGTCATCAAGATAAACAAATTGATATTGATTATCTTCAATAATTAAACCCATTTCCAAACTACGGAGCAGTGCTTCTTCTTCTGCTAACTCTAGAACGCCAACAAAACGTGCGGCTTCTTTTTTCAGCTTACTATCAGCACCGGCAGCACTCATCGTCATGATTACACCAGAGACCATCACCCCCATTAAGAATATAACTAGCATTATTTCTAATAGTGTAAAGCCAGATTCTTGATGGGTACGAAATTTCATTACTCGTCCTTCGTGATCTTTTGCAGACCCTGTTTATTGGCAATACTGTCTTTAATGGCAAGACCGAACTTATGACAATAGGGCGCAGACAGATGTATCATCTTTGTCTACGCCCTATCTGTTAAACATTATTTACTGTGCATATTCCAGTTGCCGATATCATCATCAGAACCTTCTTCACCATCTAAACCGATTGAATAAACATCAACTTGGCCATTCTCACCTGGGCTAACCAACAGATATTCATTACCCCAAGGGTCTTGAGGTAAACGTTTGATATAACCATTAACACGGTAGTCTCTTGGTTCTGGGTCTACATCAGGGGCTTCGACTAATGCATCCAAACCTTGCTCTGTGGTTGGGTAACGGCTGTTATCCAATTTATACATATCAAGGGCATTTTCTAATGCCACAATATCTGAAACCACTTTTTGGCGATCCGCCTTGTCTTTATTACCTAACAGGTTAGGAATAACCATTGATGCCAAGACCCCAAGGATAACAATCACAACCATAATTTCTAATAGTGTAAAACCTGACACATTCTGCTTTCTCTTATTCATAACCGCCTCTAAAATAACTTAAAACGAAAGATTTAAAACTTAACCTGCAACCATCTGATTCAACGATAAAATAGGTTGTAGGATTGCCATAACGATAAATAATACTACAAACGACATGCTCACCACCAGCAAGGGTTGAAATACCCCCAACGCCATAGACACCTGCGCCTCAAACTGAGAATCTTGATTATCGGCCGCACGCTCTAACATAGGGCCTAACTCTCCGCTTTGTTCGCCACTTGCGATCATATGCAGCATCATTGGCGGAAACAGTTTAGTTTCCGCTAATGCCGCACGTAAACTCGTGCCCTCTCGCACTCGCGCCGTCGCTGCTTTAACTTGTTTTCTGGCATGCATATTTGTTAACACCTGCCCGGCTATCGACATACTTTCTAACAGTGGCACCGCACTGGCGTTGAGGATACTCAGGGTACGGGCAAAACGTGCCGTATTAATGCCTTTGCTTACCTTACCAATGACAGGCATTTTGAGTAAATGTTCATCAAATATCAACCGATAGTGTGGATTAAGCAATAACCGCTTTCCACCAATAATGAGCAGGACAATTACCGCCAAGAGGTATAGTCCATAGTTACTCACAAAATCAGATAAGCCTATTAATATTTGGGTGATTTGAGGTAATTCCTGCCCCATATGTTCAAACTGCCCAACGACTTTCGGTACCACGCTAGTCAAGAGCAGTGACACTACGCCTATCGCCACCAGCGTCAACATTACCGGATAGATCATCGCTTGGGTAAGCTGGTTGCTCATTTTTTGCCGCTGTTCGGTATAATCCGCAAGCCGGTTTAATACCTTATCCAAATGCCCTGATTTTTCACCCGATGACACCATGGCGCAGTACAAATCATCAAACACGTGGGGGAATTCAGCAAAGCTTTCTGCCAGAGTGTGTCCTTCGACCACACGGCTGCGCACAGCTAAGATCATGTTTTGAATGCGCGGTAACTCGCTCTGTTCCGCGACCGCTTTCAGTGATTCTTCGAGTGGCAGTGAAGCCGCTATCAGCGTGGCCAGTTGCCGGGTAAGTAGTGCCATATCAGCGGTGCCAATACCCCGTTTAAAGCTAAATCCAGAGGCGGCTTTATTCTTTTCGGCCTGCGCAGCAACTTCCACTTCAAGTGGGGTTAACCCCTTGTCACGTAACAGATTACGGGCTAACTTCGGGCTATCCGCCTCTACCACGCCTTTTTTCTTTTTACCCTTACTGTCTAATGCTAAATAAGCGAATGCTGGCATGATTATCCCTCTCTGGTGACACGAAGTACTTCTTCAAGGGTGGTAACACCTTCAAGTACTTTGCTGATGCCATCCTGACGAATGCTTGGCGTAAATTGACGAATGTATCGTTCTACCGTTTGCTCACCAGCACCACCATGGATCATATCGCGTACGTCTTCATCCACAATCAGCAGTTCGTGGATCCCAGTACGGCCTTTATAACCGGTATTGTTACAGGAACCACACCCTTTAGCGTGATAGATAAACTTGGCTTCGGTAATATCATTTAGGGATAATTGCTCCAGTTCCCGCTCTGTTGGAGGCAGGGCTTGGCGACATTCCGGGCATAAGGTACGCACCAACCGCTGCGCCAAAACGCCAAGCATACTCGATGAAAGTAAAAAAGGTTCTAGACCCATATCGCGTAATCGTGTCACAGCGCCGACGGCGGTATTGGTGTGTAAAGTTGAGAGTACCAGGTGACCAGTTAAACTTGCCTGGACTGCAATTTGCGCTGTTTCCAAGTCTCGGATCTCACCAATCATCACCACATCGGGATCTTGTCGTAAAATCGCCCGTAAACCACGCGAGAACGTCATGTCTACCTTTGGGTTAACTTGGGTTTGACCAATGCCATCGAGTTGATATTCAACAGGGTCCTCAACCGTTAGGATATTACGGTCTTTACTGTTGATCTCCGACAGCGCCGCGTAGAGGGTAGTACTTTTACCCGAACCAGTCGGTCCGGTAACCAGAATAATACCGTGGGGTTTATGGATAAGCTCAGACATTTTATTGCGGTTATCAAGTGTCATTCCCAGATGTTTCAATTCCAGCTTTGCGGTATTTTTATCCAACAAACGCATCACCACCCGCTCACCAAAGCTTGAGGGTAAGGTTGAAACCCGCACATCCACACCACGGCCACCAATACGTAATGATATGCGGCCATCCTGCGGTAGTCGCTTCTCGGCTATATCCATCTTTGACATCACTTTAATCCGCGATATCAACAACGATGCCAACTGCCGATTGGGTTTTAAAATCTCTCGTAATACACCGTCAATTCGGAAGCGAATAACCAGCGCACGTTCAAATGTCTCCACATGGATATCTGACGCCCCTTCTTTGATCGCTTCACTTAGCATTGCATTAATCAACTTGATGATCGGTGCATCATCATCCGATGCCAGTAAGTCTTCCTCGGTGGGTAATTCTTCCGCGAGGGTAAAAAAATCAACTTCATTACCAATATCTTGCATCAGCTGTCGCGCTTCGGAGGAATCTCGTTGAAATACTGCGGCTAATTTCAATTCAAACTCAGCATCATCTAATCGCGCAAGTTGAAATACCTGGCCAAGATTTCGCCTGACTTCAAGTATTGTGCTCGGTGCAATATTGTCTCGATGATAGAGCACCCAGCCATGTTCACTCTCGCTTAGCACAACGCCATATTTTTTTGCGAATGAAAAAGGTAAACGTTCACTTTCGCTTACGTCATCATATTCTGTTGTACTCATTTATTCAGCCTCACCTGACTGCAATTCAGCCCCGTTTGGCTGTAAGTCCACTTCCGAATTATGAGGAATAGCGGGATCAAACTGTACCGATTTATCGTCTTGTTCTTCCAAGTATTTACGTAATTCCGGGGAAATAATGCGCTCACTACCAAATTTAGGTAATATCGGTACACTCGTATTCGGCATCAAGTCGACACCATTTTCTTGCTGCAATAATTGATAGGCTCGGATCAGGCTGTATTTTCTGTTACTCACGCCACGAATAGATGCATTATCGCGAATGATCGTAGGTTTAATAAATATCATCAGGTTACGCTTTTTAGTACTTGTCGACGTCGATTTAAACAAGTGACCAATCCAGGGAATATCCCCTAGCAAAGGCACTTTAGACACGCTCTCAATCACCTGATCATCCAGCAAACCACCAATCACAATAGTCTGGCCGCTGTCAGCTAAAATAGTGGTATTGATCTGGCGTTTGGCAAAGGTAACATCCACGGAGGTCGAGCCCAATACCTGCGACACTTCCTGCTCAATGGTTAACTGTACCGCATCGCCTTCATTGATCTGAGGCGTCACCTTAAGCTTGATCCCCACTTCTTGCCGTTCTACCGTTTGGAACGGATTATCATTACCGGAACTGGCTGATGAACCGGTGATCACCGGTACCTCTTCTCCGACAATAAATGAGGCTTCCTGGTTATCCAGCGTCATAATGCTTGGCGTGGCGAGAATATTTGATTGGCTATCATTGGCAGCAGCCTGAATGATGGCGCCAAAACTTTTCGCCCCATTCATCACGCCCATCGCCAAACCGTTAACACCGCTCAGGGCCGCCGCTAAAGTGGCAACATCCCCTGTTGTAGTTGTTTCATTAACGGTGGGATTCCCATCAGCATCAAATGAAGTTGTTGAAGTAGTCGTATCCTGTGCATCATAAATACCGGCACCAATGCTGGTAAGCGGCACCACGGTACCGTTATTGTACTGGGTACCACCAGCCTCAGAGACCCACTGAACCCCGAAGTTAATCCCGTTACCTTCGGCAATTTCCACAATAATCGCTTCCACCAATACCTGGGCACGGCGAATATCAAGCTGATTAATCACTTGTTCTAAGGTACGCATGATGTCGGGTTGCGCCGTTATCACTAAAGCATTCGTGTCGTCATGCGCTTCAATACTCAAACTGGATTTTGATTTGGATTTAGAACCAGATGATCCTGATTTTTCTGATTCGATCGAGCTGCTCACTCCTTTCAGTACTGCCGCAACCTCTTTAGCATTGGCATATTTCAGATAGATAACCCGGGTATTACCCGTGGTTGCTAATTCACTGTCAAGCTTTTGGATCAAGGTGGCGACGCGCTGGCGAGCTTTGGGATCACCACTGATAACCACCGCATTAGTGCGATCGTCTGCGACTATTTTAGGCAACAAGATACTTGGTATCTTAGACTTGCCGTCTCCTTTCATCACCTTATCGAGAATACGCACCATCTCACTGGCAGAAGCAAACTTAAGATGGATAATATCAACTTCGTGGTCGCCGGCTTTATCCACCCGGCGCACAATTTCAACCAGACGGTTAACAACCGCCGCCCGACCTGTCAGCATCAATACATTAGATGGCTCATAGTGCACCACATTACCACCACCAGCATTGTCATTTAGCTGGCGTAATAATGGCGACAATTCACGAACCGACACGTTACGTACCGGTACCACACGTGTGACCATTTCATCGCCATATCCTGGGTTTTTGTCATCAACAACCGGAATGCTGGATGTTTTGGCGACCTTGCTCTTGATCACCTTAAGCACACCATTGTCCATGGAGACAACTGCATAACCATAGACATCGAGTACGTTTAAAAAGAATTGGTAGTACTGCTCTTCGTTTAATAAATCATAGCTTCGTACATTAACTTTTCCGCGGACACTGGGATCAATAATCACGGTTTTATTTAGGTTTTTACCTACAACATTAATAAATTCATTAATGTCAGTACCTTTAAAACTCGCTGAATACTCCGCAGCCATCGCCATGCTACTCATACCCAGTAATATGCTCGCTGCTAATCCAGCTAATTTTTTTCCAACATTGTTAAGGTTCATCTTTATCCTTTATATACTCAAAATCTGTACTGCTCGAGCCGCTAGTGACTACTCTGGCAAACTTAAATAAATGCTGTGTAATTGACCATTACGTTCTACCGTCAGTGACATATCTGTGAGATCTTTAAGCTGCTTAGCAATCTCCATTGCCTGACGGGTGTCGGTTAAATCATAACCATTGAGCGATACGGCGAGATCATTTGGCTGCAAACCGACTTCTTTAAATAGTGCACGTTTCTTACCGGGATTAACGCGATAACCCGACAGTTTGCCGTCTTTTCTTACCGGCGATATCCGTACATAATCTGTGATACTGGCAGGGTTTTCCAATAAGTCTCTGCGTAAATGAGTTAAATCCGTTTTTTCTATCCCCGATTGAGTTGCCCGAGGTCTATTCTCTGGTCCCCCACTCGTGAAGCTCTCCCCATCTAACATTAAGGTTTCTAATTTTCCTCGATACTCAATCAATACCCTATCTTGCAATACGCGTTTTAAGGTCGCTTGCGTTGAACCAATCTCTTCGTCAATACCATAAGTGTCTTGGCTACCTTTGTTTTCAATAATGGCGAGAGCCAGATCCGGCTCACTGCTGACAACAATACCTGCCAAGGTTAAACGCAAACGCGTTTTGGGGGCATCAACATTCTGCACTGGAATTGGTCTCGATTTTTCGGTCTGCTGTTTACCAAATAAATACAGTCTTCGCAGACCAGATAGTTCAAAGTTATCGGATTGATTTGATAGATTATCTGATTGAGGCTGCCAGGAAGAGACCGTCGCAGACTTAGCCGGCCATAATTGCCAGGTCAGGAGTGCGGAGTAATAACAAAAGACGGTCAAAAAAGCATAAAAGCACAATGTGGCAAGTTGTTTTTGAGGTATTTTTGCTAAGTGCTGCTTAAGCGCATCTAGATTGTCCATTCATTCATTACCCTAATACAGCTTTACCTTAAAAATAAGGTCGATTCATCAACGAGCTAGTTAACCTAACAATACTAGCCTTAAGGTTATATTCGTACAAGCCCTATCAGTTCAAAGCAGATAAATTCAGTCTGATAGTGAGGCCTAATTAATACTTTTAAAAATATCTGTTTAATTCTCAAGCTGAGTTGTTACTCACCGCTGACTCTATTTAACAACTTACAGATGAAAGCGACATGAAAGACATGTGAAGTACACTGAGAAATTAAGTTAACAAATTGTTTAAAACCAATTAATAAAAGACTCTCTTACTGGTTTAATTATCTGTTATAATCAGTGTGTTTTAATAGTTTAATAGCCTATTTAAAAGGTAAATGCATCTAAATGTCAAAAAATACCAAACAAGATGTACCCGTTCGTTTAGATAAATGGCTCTGGTCAGCACGCTTTTATAAAACGCGAGCGATTGCCAGAGACATGGTCCAAAGCGGTAAAATTCGCTACAACGAACAGCGAACTAAACCCGGAAAAATTGTTGAAATTGGTGCAATTCTTAAACTAAAACAAGGCTTTGATGAAAAGGAAGTGATCATAAAGCAGCTTTCCGCACAAAGGAGAGGGGCGCCAGAAGCGGCAACCTTGTATGAGGAAACACCTAAAAGTGTAGAAAAACGTGCGCAAACTGAACTCGCACGCAAACTCAATACATTGTATAGCCCTAGCCCTGATAAACGTCCCGACAAAAAACAACGTCGAGATTTATTGCGGATCAAAAATCATTAACTTTAACATCGAGAATATTATGAGCCAGAAAGACTTATTACACCGTTATTTATTTGAAGATCATCAAGTACGTGGTGAGATTGTACAACTTGAACAGAGCTTTATTGATATTTTAGAAAAGCTAAACTACCCAAGACCCGTCCAACGCCTACTTGGTGAGTTACAAGTTGCAACAAGTCTATTAACCGCGACATTAAAATTTAAAGGCTCAATTACTGTCCAGTTACAAGGTGATGGTCCGGTGACACTTGCTGTTATTAATGGCAACGAAGCGCTTGAATTACGTGGTGTAGCTCGCTGGAATGGCTCAGTGCCAGACACAAACAATGTAAAAGAATTGATTGGCAAAGGCGTGATGGTGATCACTATATCACCAGACAAAGGCGAACGTTACCAAGGTATCGTTGATCTCGGTGGTGATACGTTACAAGCGTGTTTAGAGAAATATTTCGAACAGTCTGAGCAATTAACAACACGTCTGTGGTTCCGTACTGGTAAAGTTGGCTATAGAAAACAAGCGGCTGGCATGATGATACAAAAATTACCGGCATCAGACGACAAGAAAAGTTCACACGAAGATTTTGAACACCTAGCAGCATTAACAGCTACGATTAAAGATGATGAATTATTTAATCTTGATGCTGAAGATGTGTTAGTACGACTTTATCACCAAGAAAAAGTACGTTTATTCGATCCACAAACGGTAGCATTTAAATGCGGTTGTTCACACGAACGTAGTTCGGCAGCATTGCTCAATGTAGCAAAAGAAGAGTTACTTGATATTATTGCAGAGAAAGGGCAAATAGAGATGCACTGTGATTATTGTGGTTCTCTTTATTCTTTTGATGCTGGTGACGTGGAAGACATACACACACCAAGTATTGGCGAGCCAGTACATTAATCAATTTACAATATAAAAATAATAAGGGTGCGCTCGACGCACCCATAACTATGGTCATTAAATTTGAAACGATAAATTACAATTTGTACCCAAGGAGATACCAATGACAGAAGTAAAAAGTAAAGTTATTGGCGCCAATATCGATCTATCGGTATATGGCATCAAGGATGTTCAAGAAGTTGTCTATAATCCATCTTATGAACTTCTTTTCGAAGAAGAAACAAAAGCTGAGTTAGGTGGCTATGAAAAAGGTATTGTAACCGAGTCTGGTGCGGTTGCCGTTGATACAGGTATCTTTACCGGTCGTTCGCCCAAAGATAAATATATTGTGCGTGATGATACTACCCGAAATACAGTCTGGTGGTCAGATCAAGGTAAAAATGATAACAAAGCCATCTCCCAAGAAGTATGGTGCGATCTGAAAGACCTCGTTACCCAACAGCTTTCAACGAAACGCTTATTCGTTGTCGATACCTACTGTGGTGCGAATGCCAATACCCGTATTAAGGTGCGCTTTATTACGGAAGTTGCATGGCAAGCCCATTTCGTTAAAAATATGTTCATTCGTCCTAGCGAAGTAGAACTGGCAAGTTACGTACCTGACTTTGTGGTAATGAATGGTGCAAAATGTACCAATCCTAACTGGCAACAACACGGTCTAAATTCAGAAAATTTCGTCGCTTTCAATTTAACCGAAAAAATTCAATTGATCGGTGGTACCTGGTACGGTGGCGAAATGAAAAAAGGCATGTTCTCTTACATGAACTACCTGCTACCACTCCAAGGTATCGCATCGATGCACTGTTCTGCAAATGTCAGTGCGACAGGCGAAACCGCTATCTTCTTTGGTCTTTCAGGTACCGGTAAAACAACGCTATCTACCGATCCTAAGCGACAACTGATCGGTGATGATGAACACGGCTGGGATGATGAAGGCGTGTTCAACTTTGAAGGCGGTTGCTACGCAAAAACGATTAAGTTAAGCGCGGAAGCAGAACCTGAAATCTTTGCCGCGATCCGCCGCGATGCACTGCTGGAAAATGTAACCGTACTTGATGGTGGCGTTGTTGACTATGATGATGGTTCCAAAACCGAAAATACCCGTGTTTCTTACCCAATTCATCATATCGAAAATATTGTTAAGCCCGTTTCAAAAGCCGGGCATGCTAACAAGGTGATTTTCTTAAGTGCTGATGCCTTTGGCGTATTACCACCGGTATCAAAACTGACGCCGGAACAGACTAAATATCACTTCCTCTCTGGTTTTACCGCAAAACTAGCGGGTACAGAGCGTGGCATTACTGAGCCAACACCTGCATTCTCTGCTTGTTTTGGTGCTGCTTTCCTCTCACTGCATCCGACTAAGTATGGCCAAGAGCTAGTAAAACGGATGGAAGCATCGGGAGCTGAAGCCTACTTGGTTAATACTGGCTGGAATGGCACAGGCAAACGTATTTCAATTAAAGATACCCGCGCGATCATCGATGCAATTCTAGATGGCTCGATTGAGAAGGCTGAGTGTAAAACAATCCCTTACTTCAACTTCGAAGTACCAACAATACTGCCGGGCTGTGATACAAGTATCCTTGATCCTCGAGACACCTATGCAGATCCTGCCGTATGGGAAGACAAAGCCGTTGAGCTCGCCCAACGTTTCATTAATAACTTTGAAAAATTCACTGACAATGAAGAAGGTAAAGCTTTAGTTGCAGCAGGTCCGCAGCTAAGCTAATCCACAATGAATGCCAGGTCTGTATTCTATACACCTGGCATTTTTATATTATCTGAATCAATTGGCTGGCAATTCCTCCCCCCTCATTAGTAAATCACCGACCAACTTCCGAATACAATATCAACCTTATTCTAGTTACAAGAGCGTTTTGATAGAAAACAACTTTCCTTACGCCAGACTCTACCTGACACCAATTTACCTTACTAACATTGAAGCTATTTCCCCACGCTGTTGCTATAATTTTCTCCCTTATCACATTATATAATGGTGAAGCCATTGGCAGTATCAAACCTGATCACGCGTGCAGGCTGGGAAACGTTAGATAAAAGATTAAAATTTCTGTGGAAAGAAGACCGGCCGCGCGTCACTAAAGTTGTGTCATGGGCCGCGTCTTTAGGTGATCGCAGTGAAAATGCGGACTATAAAGAAAACAAACATTTGCTCCGAAGTATAGACAGAGAGATCCGCTTTTTAGTGAAGCGATTAGAAGTACTGGAAATTGTTGATTACCATACACAACAAGATGGTGCCGTCTATTTTGGTGCCTATGTAGAACTAGAAGATGACGATGGCACGATCATGCATTGCCGCATTGTGGGTCGTGATGAATTGGATCCAAAGAAAAATTTTGTCACTGTCGATTCTCCCATGGCCAAAGCACTCATAGGTAAACAGGTCGATGATGAAGCACAGGTAAAAACGCCCGCCGGAGATAAAACTTGGTACATCAATAAAATTCAATATGTACCTTTTTCCTAACTAGAAATAACTAAAATTCATCCCCATATACAAGCTATCATCGCATTCACTTAAAGGATAACAGGTGCCTAAACTAGCCATTGCCATAGCACAAGAGATCAATGCCCACGTGCGACAAGTTAACGCCGCAATAACTTTAATCGACGAAGGCTCAACCGTTCCTTTTATTGCCCGTTACCGCAAAGAGGTCACCGAAGGCTTAGATGATGGACAACTGCGCACATTGGAGCAGCGCCTGATCTATCTGCGCGAACTAAATGCACGCAGGGAGAGTATCCTTAAAGCGATCAACGAGCAAGAGAAGCTAACACCACAATTAACGGCCGCAATCAACGCCGCTGACACGAAAACACGACTCGAGGACCTCTATCTTCCTTTTAAAACAAAACGTCGTACCAAGGGACAAATAGCGATTGAAGCCGGACTCAGCCCCTTAGCTGAGTCACTACTGCAAAACCCGCAGCAAGATCCGTTACAGCTGGCAAAAAGATACACCAAACCTGGCAGTAGTTTTGCGGAACCTGACCAGGTATTGGAAGGGGCTAAATTCATCTTAATGGAAAAAGCAGGGGTTGATGCAGAACTCATCGCAAAAGTTCGTAGGCAACTACTTAACAATGCACAACTTGAATCCAGAGGAAATAAAAAATCTAACACGGATGACAGCAAATTCAAAGATTATTTTCAGCACAGCGAAGCCATCGGTAAGATCCCATCTCATCGCATGCTGGCTATGCTACGTGGCAAAGGTGAAGGGGTACTACAAATTTCTCTCAATGCCGATCCCGAGCTCAGTGAGAAGACTGCAACCAGCTATTGTGAAGTGATAATAGCCAAACATCTCGGTGTTAAATACCAGAACAAGCCAGCGGATGAATGGTTACGATCTGTTGTACATGGCAGCTGGAAGCAGAAACTACTTGGCCAGCTGGAAACAGAACTGATCGGTAAAATGAAAGAATCTGCAGAAATAGAATCTATCAAAGTATTTGCTGCTAACCTCACGGCGCTGTTAATGGCGTCACCAGCAGGCGCAAAAGTCACCCTGGGGTTAGATCCCGGACTACGTACAGGTTCTAAAATTGCGGTCGTCGATGCCACAGGCAAATTACTCGACTACACAACAATCTATCCACATGTACCACAAAAACAATGGTCACAATCATTGGCAACGCTGGGTAAATTGTGCAAGCAGCATAAAGTGGAATTAGTCAGCATTGGTAACGGTACCGCTTCACGAGAAACAGACAATCTGGTTGCCGAACTGATTAAGACCCAACCTGAATTAAACCTACAGAAAATAATGGTCAGTGAAGCGGGAGCATCCGTTTATTCAGCGTCAGAATTAGCCGCACAGGAGTTCCCGCAATTAGACGTCTCAATCCGGGGTGCAGTCTCTATCGCCAGGCGCTTGCAAGACCCACTAGCAGAATTAGTTAAAATAGACCCTAAAGCTATCGGTGTTGGTCAATATCAGCATGATGTTAATCAAACTCTCTTAGCTAAACAGCTGGATATTGTGATCGAAGACTGTGTGAACAAGGTAGGTGTCGATGTCAACATGGCCTCTGCAGCCTTACTATCTCGAGTTGCAGGGTTGAACAGCACTATTGCCAATAACATAGTGACATACCGAGATGAAAATGGCCCTTTTGCTAAACGAACCGAATTGAAAAAAGTCGCCCGCCTAGGGCCTAAGGCATTTGAGCAGTGTGCCGGATTCTTACGGGTAATGAATGGTCGAGACCCACTGGATAGCTCTGCTGTACACCCCGAATCCTACCCGGTAGTAAAAGCCATAACCCTGCTGACAGGTAAAAAAGTTAAAGAATTGATTGGCAATAATGAGTTACTCAAATCACTTAACCCTGCTGATTATACAGATGCCAAATTCGGCTTACCGACCATCACCGATATTATTCAAGAGCTGGAAAAACCAGGTAGAGATCCTCGACCCGAGTTTAAAGCAGCACAGTTCAAAGACGGTGTTGAAAAAATAACGGATCTGAAACCAGGCATGCTACTTGAGGGCGTGATCAGTAATGTGACTAACTTTGGTGCGTTTGTGGATATAGGAGTGCACCAAGATGGCTTGGTTCATATTTCAGCGTTGACCAACAAGTTTGTAAAAGATCCACATGAAATTGTTAAAGCTGGTCAGATCGTCAAGGTAAAAGTGACCGAGATTGATATTGCGAGAAAACGTATCGCACTCACAATGCGGCTTGACGATGAGATCACAGTAGCAAGCAATGAGATGCCAGATACTCACAAAAAATCGCCAGAAAACAGTTCTAGGGACACTCATAGCCATGTTACAGCTAAAGCAAGTAGCACAAAATCCTCAAACCTAGCCAACAACGCATTTGCAGATGCTTTTGCTAAGGCGAAAAAACGTTAATCCGTTAATTAATTGTACCCACGGTAGTGCTGTATAAATGTTCCGCGCTACCGTACCGCCTTCATATTTTATACACATCGATGAAATAGGAAAATTTAATACTTTTGCTGGCAGAAGAAATGAAAAATAAGTGTGAAGATTGCTGTAGTAGGCTGCATGGCATAGAAAATGAGGAAACTGACGTATTGCCCAGCACAGGAAAGGTAAATAACAGATAAAAAAAAGGCCGCCGAAGCGACCTTTCTTAATATTGTTTAAACTAATCGAAATTAAGCGATTACTTTAGAAACAACACCAGCACCAACAGTACGGCCACCTTCACGGATAGCGAAGCGTAGACCTTCTTCCATCGCGATTGGGTTAATTAGCTCAACAACAAACTTAAGGTTGTCGCCAGGCATAACCATTTCAACACCTTCTGGAAGCTCTACAGCACCAGTGATGTCCGTTGTACGGAAGTAGAACTGTGGACGGTAACCTTTGA
>JBLHPA010000026.1:0-27634 GCA_047628235.1 Moritella sp. | reverse complement strand
AGTAACTTAACCTGCAATATAATGAGAAAAACGAAGGCGTAGGTTGGCTCAATTAAGTGGATATCCATATTGCAACCTCTCGAAATAGGGTCAGTTAGTATTAACCTAGCAAAGATCAAGCCAAATATAAAAGGTTATTAAAAACAGATGGTTGAGTTTATTTTTAGTTGTTGTTACGCTGTAGTATAAGTGTGGTTGCAAACTGCTGTGCGTATTGCAAAGGAACCGATAGTTAAGGTTAAGTTGCAGCGAAGGGATAAATTCAGTCAGTCGGTATTGAATCCGCGAGTCATTAGGATGGTGTTTTTATGTTCGGAATTTTTGGTATGGTGTCTGGGATATGTCATTTAACTATTTTTGAGGTATTAGGCAGGTTTGTATCAATCCACTGAGCTATAGCGACAACCAGCGCAGCGAGAATATAAATCGGCCAAGTAAATCCTTGTGTAAGGAAGGTTGCTGAAATAACTGTACCTACTAGTCCTGCAAATACCGCCTGAGCGGCGGCGTGTACTGCTGGACTCTCAACATTGAGTTCTTTTTCAATGCGGTTCAGGCTACGTAACGATGTGCGGATCAGTAAACCAATCGTGATAATGAATACCACAAGCCCGATAAAACCCGTTTCAGCCAGTACACCGAACCAAGTGCTGTGCACCGCATGATTAAGACCATCCCAATGCGGACTGTAATAATAATAATTGGAAACGAAATTATCGAGTCCTACACCGCTCAGAGGGTTGTGTAACGCCATGCCAAATGCTGCAGCCCATGCATACAGCCTACCCATTGCGGAGGCATCAATACCGTCCTCTGCAGCGCCACCGGAGGCGCGACCAGAAATGCCGGCCATAACAAACAGCGCGCAGGCGGCAATGATGCCAATAGTGAAAAAAAGCGTTTTGGACTGGATGCTGCGGTAGCCGTAAACACTGAAGATTGCCATCATGCCTAAGAGTCCGCCTCTGCTTTGGGTCGCTAATACAGCGAAAAATAAGATCAAGACACTGACTTGCCCTAGCAGCTTCCATACCCAGCCGATATTGGGCGTCATTATCAGGCTGGTGGCGAAGGCAATGGGAAACATCAATACTAGCGCGAGATCATTTGGGTCGCCTAGCACTGAGCCGATATTCCGACCAATAGTAACCCGGGTACCTTCAACCAAACCAACTGAATTAAACTGATTTGAAAGTGCGACTAGCCCAACCAACATGCCAAAAAAGGTGATAAGGCGAGAGGCCAGTGCAAAGTCTTTTTCTGTCCGAGAAAGCCAAGCAATGGCAAATGTCATAATTATTATTTTCCAGTAAATCCCTTTGAAGTATTCGATGGCAATAGTGCGATTGCTCGCGAGCACAACGCCGATGGTGACAAGCGTAAAAAACACTGTAATCGCGGTAAGCTCTGAACGCCAGTAAGTATCGACTTTACGCGTTAACCCCACGTGCCACACCAATGCACCGAGTGAACCAAGAGACAGCATCAGTGGGATCTTCAAATTATAGAGTTGCGGGAATACCTCATGGATACGAAAGAATGAAAAGATGACAAATAATAGTACGGTAAGAAAGGTCTGCCTGAGCACAAAAATTATCGCAAAAGGGATAATGCCAACCACAATCATGATGGCAGGGTGTGGAATAAATCGCCATGCGATACTGAGCAATAAGCAAAATACAGCACACACAACAAGTGGGAATGAAATTGATTTTAAGTGATTACTTTGAGGTGAATTCACTGCTTGGCCACTTTTTTTAATGAGTTAATGGGCAGGGTTATTAATTTAAGCCAGTGGGCCGCAGCCGGAATACTTGCTGTTGCCATTAACGTGATTAATATTGATGGACCAATAGTGGGAAACCATGATCCCAGTAACAACCAGAAAATGCAGAGACTGGTTAGCATAATCAGTGACGCAAAGGGATAGCGCAGGGGCTGGAAACGCTGACTTGCGTTATAAAAAAACAGCAGCCGGATAGATTGTGCGAGTAACAAGGATAAAATAATCCCCCATACCTGAAAATAAGGCGTTAACAGAAGCAGGGATAATACGCGGCGAACCTTATATACAGAGGGTTCGCTTGGTATTCCGGTGGCGATCGTTTTAGCCGTAAACCAACCCATCATGAGTAATGATACCCCTTTCATCAGTGCAATACTGGCGCCATAAATTATGCTCTGATTGAATCCACTTAAGCGTCGTTTAGTCATAGTTCTGACCTTTGCATACGTTTTTTACATCGGGAGAACTGACTATTTCTGTGAGTGATTTTTTGAGATTCGCGTACTGTTCTTGAGCTCGATAATTGAGGGCTATTTTTGCTGCTCGTCCGCCTAAGTCAGTAACACGTTTCATATTTTTGCTGAGCATTAATAGCCTTTGTGCTAAATCGTCGGCATCACCGGCTTGGTACTTAACGCAATCGATATTATCGTTTAATGTGCGATCCCAGTATGCGCCATCAGAGGGAATTAATATGCAAAGTCCGGCGGCCATGGCTTCGAGGATCGAAAGACCAAAGGGTTCGTTACTACTGGTCGAAATGAAAATATTGGTGCTTGCTCTGATCTGATCAATATTGATCGGGTTTTCATACCAATGCACACGTTCAAGAACGATGGGTGCAGGGTTGAGATCAAGCTGAGTGTGTTGTGGTTTTATGTAACAGATGTGGGTTGCTGGGCGACATTCAGGTGCTATTTTATTCAGTGCAGCAAGCAGTGTTTCCAGTTCTTTCCATTTCAGTCGCGATGCGGCCCAGAAAATAGCCGGGTAAAGGGTTTGGCAAGGGCTTGGCCAAGCGTGTAAAGAGAGTCCGTTTTGCATAATATGAAAGTGAGAGGACATGATATTTTGGGGCGTATCCGTAAGGCGCGAAAGCATGGCAACTAACGAATCCCGGCAACTCTTCAAATAATGGACTTCGTCAGCCTGCATTAGGCTTCGAGCAATCGTGTTCGATTGGGCGACCGGACCGTGAATAAGCTGAATGATTTTTATGCCCAGAACCGGTTTAAGCAAGTAAAGCGCTAAATCAACACCAGAACCGGAGGCGCCTAATGCGATATCAAACCGACCAAAACGGAATCGGAGGAATAATACATTCAGTGCAATACAGATATGGCGAAGGAAATAGGTGATGCCTTGATCCTTGCTGGCAAGCCACCTGGGTTGATATAAACGTATCCGTTTACACCGGAGTAAACGCCATGAATGAGCGTCTGCAGTGAGTATCGTTATACGGGTCTGCTCGGTATCGAGTAAACGCAGTATATTTTCAGTTGCTACTTTAGATCCACTACTAAACGCAGTGGGGTCAATGACGATAAGATGACGTTTTCGTATCATGAAATAGTCTTCCTTATTATGAATCGTTTGCAGCCATTGACTAAAGAGAAATAACGCGGCCAATTTTTGTACCAAGGAGCATTTTGTTCGGGAACAGTAAGTATTTTGTTGTAGAGTAGTTCGAATTTATGGCAATTTTTTTGTATGCTGAAATGCGATAAGATATATTGATGACCCGCTTTGCCCGTTTTCCCATCAATAACGACATCTGAAATACCCCCTACGTCTGGCGCTACAATGCCAATAGCGGCTTCGGTAAAGACTAGGCTAAACACTTCTTCTCGTGCGGCGGAAACAAAGAGATCTGCCCCGCCTTTTAACAGGCCTATGACATTGCTCTGCTCACCCAGCCGGATTACGTTTTTTTTCAGACCGAGACGTATCACTTGCCGCTTTAAGTTATACATCTCAGGGCCTCGCCGGCAATAACTAATTGCACAGGATTACCTTGGGCTAATAGGAATAGCATTGTAGCAATGATTACATCGGTGCCTTTGCGGTGGATCAGGAACCCTACAGTCATAATAATAAAACCATCTTGACCTATCTTTAATAAATGATGCAGATCGACCGTTTCCTGCTGCTGTAGTCGTGTTGTATCTATACCGTTGGCATGCATCAGCGTGATATTGTGCTTATCGATGAGCTGTACAGCGTGTTGTACTAAATCAACAAAAGCAGCGAGATCAAATCGTGGCTGATGCCAGCCAAGCAGTAAAAGAAAGCCTGAGCGGGTTACTTGGATACCGAGCGCTTTAGCTTCGCTTTCCATGATTTTATGGTTACACCAGAGAATGGCGTTGAATTTTTTTTTATCAAGATGAGTGATCAGATCCAGAAAGCATTGTTCGCTACCGCGGATCCAATTGTCACCATAATAAGTAAATAGAGTCGTGGCAGGCTGTTGTCTTTCGCTATTATCTTGCATCATTATGGCGGCCCTAATAAATCGTTTAACTGTGGTTATAAAAGAATAAATACTGCAAAGGCTAAGCCAATGTATCCAATTACTGGATTTGACTAAATGGTTAGCGGGTGGGAAATCAACTGCAAGCCCTGAGGGTAGGCTTAGCGCGGTGTCGGCCTTGTATTGACCAACTTCGATATATGATTTAAAGGTACAGGCATGCCTGGTACTGATTTTATCTTTATCCTTGTTTTGCGCTTTATTGTCTAATTTTGCGATTAATTGTAACGTCGCATTGCAAAATGCAATTAATTTGAAATTTTCCTGTAGTTGGCAATCAGTTCTGGGATCACGATTTGGCTGGAAAATTTATCCGCGATAGTCCTTTGGGATGCACATCTTAGTTGCTGTTTATTTTGATCGGTCATGTTAAGCCACAAGCCTATATGCTTAACAAGCTCATCAAGGTCTCCCGCATCGACTAACCAGCCATTTATCTTAGATTCAATCAGTCTATCGAGCGCGCCAACCCGGTAAGCCAAAACAGGGATACCTCTTGCCATTGCTTCCAGTGCCGCCATCGGTAAACCTTCATGGCGTGAGGGCATGATCAGTAAGCCGATTTGCGGCCAGATCTTGTTCATATCATCTTGTTGGCCGTGGAGATATAAGTTATCAGGACTGGATAGGGTGAGCTCGGGCAACTGTGGGCCATCACCATAAAGATGAAAATTAACCTTGGAAAAAGTATTGGCTAAACTGGCAAAATGATCGGGGCCTTTTTCTTCACTTACCCTGCCGACGAACGCGATCTGTCTGCCCTCAGATGCACTCAAGTTACCTATATTAATAAAGTTATTAACAACTTTGGCGGAGCCGGGTAATCGCTCGGCGATCTGGGGGCTAACAGCAAAAACCTGGTCAGCAAGTCTTGCGGTCGATCTATCTATCCAGTCGTAAAGTGCGAGCTTGCCACGGGTACGCTCGCCAGCATGATAGGTGGTAACCACTGGGATGTTACACAGCTTAGCTGCAAACCGGCCATAGATCCCTGCTTTATAACCATGGGTATGTACTACTGTTGGCTTATCACACCGCAGCGCATGCCAGAGGGTGAAAAATTGACCATCGAGTGTTCTGTAAGTGATGCCCTTACTGCGTAATAACTCGTGCATCGGATGGTGTCCGTAGTCGGTTAGGAAGATAACTTCTATATTTTCTGCCTGATGATGCAACCCTTCTGCTAATTGGCATACATGAGATTCTATGCCGCCGGGTTTGTTGCTATCGATAAGTAGCCATATTTTATTTTTTGTCATAGATACGCTCGCTGAATGACTGGTTATAAAGTGAAAAGCAATATTAATGCCGATAGTGTTTATACCCATGACCATTCTGGGGGGAGCATGTGTGATATCTATAGGGCGAAGTAGAGATGAAATACGCCCTTTAGGCTACTTTTGAATCAATTGATTTAAATGGCCAACATATTTTATTGACTCATATCCATAATCGAGTAGAGTGTTTCTTTCTTTAAGGGGCCGCCCTTGATAAAATGATATAACACTGATTAGTTTTGTACTGAGAACTAGCTGGTAAAAAGAATTCAGTGCCCGAGTGGTGAAATCGGTAGACACAAGGGATTTAAAATCCCTCGCTTAATAGGCGTGCCGGTTCAATTCCGGCCTCGGGCACCAATTTAAAATAGTAAAAAAATAAAATAATGGCGGGTTGGCAGAGTGGCTATGCAGCGGATTGCAAATCCGTAGACCTCGATTCGACTTCGGGACCCGCCTCCATATTTTACAATATATAGCCTTGTACTTAATGGGTATACCACTCCAATTTGGCAGATTATTAGACCAGCTAAATGCTGGTTTTTTTATGCCGGTGATATAAACCTTTCAAACACCCTCATTTTAATAGTCGTTCCTTGCTAATCAGCTGGACTATAAATACGTCTCCCATGTGATGAGGTACCAACATAGATCATATCCAATTTATGGTCTTGGTCGGACTGCTTTATTCACTACCGCCGTTAAGTATTGACACCATGCTCAATATTATTACGCGACTGACCTCATTTAAACTTAGACAATGCACTATGGCTGTATGAGCTGTTATTTCTATAGACCATTTTTTTGGCTGCCTTATTGGCAAGTTGTTCTGTTACTGCCGAAGAAATGGCAAGCAGCCCTATCATTGCAAACGAAATCAGTTGCCTGGTATGGCATCGGTGTTGCAAGTTTTCTTACCCTTCTGGATGGTTGAATATTGTAAGACCTTAATGCGTAGCTTGAACATATTTAGTCTTTTGTTAGTGGCGCAAATAAATATAGAGTCTAGCTTTAATGTGTAATGAATGTGACGGTAGGTAGTGCCGACACGTTAAATGCTTAAAAAATTAGCCACTTATATAAAGGATTACTATGACATTCAGAATCTTATTTATGACCGCCTTCATCACATCGACGATTTTTTTGTCTGCATGCTCCAATAATCAAGCAGAAATCGATGCGCCCAACGCAACGGCAGAAGTAACTGTCGATGTGAATGAGGTGCCCTATGAGTCAGCAGAAAAGCCTGCTTTTTCGGCCAGTATCTCAGTGGTAGTAACCGCCACAGTGATTGCGATTGATCATAAAACTCGCCTTGTCACCTTGAAAGGTGAAGAGGGTAAGCCCGTTACTTTCACAGCGGGTAAAGAAGTTATTAACCTCGGACAGGTGAATGTGGGTGACACTGTGACGTCTGAGTACGTACAAAACTTTTCTCTCCGTGTGCTAGAGACTAAAGATCCTGAAGCTGCAGCGGGTGAATTAACTGTTCTTGGTCGAGCTGAAGAGGGCGACTTACCTGGTATGGCCGTTATAGATACGAAAGTTGAAGTATTAATGGTTAAAGAAATCAATCTTAAAGCAAATACATTCAAGTTGAAAAATGCTGACGGTGCCGTCCAAGAGTTCACTGCACACAATCCAGAAAACTTGAAAAAATCAGCTGTGGGTGATGTTGTTGTTATGACTTACACTGAAGGGCTCGCTATTTCTGTTGAAGAGAAAATAATGGAGTAAGTTGCCAGTTTTATGAGGAACTAGAGAAGAAAGTGCACTTCATACAGTCAGTACATGGTGTTGCTCTAGGCCAAACGGCTGTGAATGAAAAAGCAATGAAATTACGGCTATTCAAGCACTGCTCCCGATGTTGGATATTGAAAATAGCATCATCCCCTTCCTTTCCCAAGCCTGTTTGGGCGCGAAGCGAGGGAAGGGAGCTTCAATGGCATCACTATAGTTAATTACCATTTTTAGCAGCAGCAGAACGAGCCAGTACAGCTAGGGTTGTTCCGTTATGTAATAGTGCACTTGCAGCTGGGCTTAACATGCCCATGGCTGCTGCGAACATGATACCGCTATTCACATATTCAGTAAGTTTTACATTGTCATTGATTAGTGCCATTGCGGTTTGAGAGAGCTGTCTCACTTGTGCAACGCCATACAGTTGGTCTTTGAGCAGCACGGCATCTGCAGCCTGTCGGGCTAATTCTGTACCTTGACACATCGCTAATCCAATGTCTGCTTTGGTTAATGCCGGCGCATCATTGATACCATCACCAACAAACATAACTTTGTGCCCCGCTTGCTGTAATTTCTCTACGATCTCAGCCTTGCTTTCAGGCGTAGCCTCTGCAAACACTTGATCTAATCCCAGCTCATCACCCAGCATTTGGGCTTTATGAGCACGATCTCCGGAAATCATCATTAAGTGTTTGATGCCTGAAGCCCGCAAAGCATGCAGGGTCTGTTTTACATCTTCACGCAGATAATCTCGAAGGCCAATTAAACCGATTAGTTTATGTTCGTATGATACATATAACAGGTGTCTGCCTTTTTCTTCCAATTCATAAATCTGAGTTTCATAGGCAGTGAAATCAACCCCTTCATCCTCTTCTAGAAAGTGACGGCTTCCGATGATGATGGTGTGACCATTAAGTGTACTGCGCAGACCATGGGCAATTACATATTCTACCTCCCCGTGATCAATGTGGGGTAATTCATGGTGTTTGGCCGCATTAACAATCGATTGTGATAATGGGTGATTACTGTGTTCTTCCACTGACGCAGCGATTGCCAGTAGTGTTCTGGCATCGTTTTCCTGATCGAGTGGTACGATATCTGTTACTTCCATGTCACCATGGGTTAGTGTTCCCGTTTTGTCAAATACACAGGTATCGACATTGGCAATATTTTCAATTGCGCGACCACCTTTGAGTAGAATTCCTTCACGGGCAGCTCGGTACATGATCGACTTGAATGTTACCGGTGTACTGAGTTTTAATGCACATGAGTAGTCAACCAAGAATACAGATGCAAGACGATTGACATCTTGGGTCAGGGCGAATACCGCAGCTCCAATACCAAGGGTGATTTTGACCCGGCGGTTTGCCATATCCTGTGTGACTTGCTGGGTTTCACTTTTTTCACCTAAAGAATCGTAAATCAACTTAGCTATTTTAGCCGTAGTTGCTTCACTGCCAACTTTTTCAACACGTATTTTTATGGTACCTTCATGGACCGATGTACCGGAGTAAACATAGGCTTGAACTTCCCGGCGTACTGGGACATTTTCCCCTGTTAGTGCTGACTGATTCAGCAACGCTGTGCCGGATTCGATCCGGCCATCTATTGGGACTGAATCACCAGGTGATAGTTCAATCAGATCACCGACAGTTAATTCTGTTGAGCTGCATTGTGCTTTACCATTTTCATTAATACGCCAAACGAGACTTTCCTGGGGTTTCATTAAATCAGCAAGCAGTTGATCACTATTACGGCAGGTTTTTTGCTCCATGTACTCCCCCAGGCTGATCAGGCTTTGTGTCATCATTGCCGTGCGATAATCGCCACGCCAAGCTGACAAACCAACCGCTATCGCATCGAGTACTTCAACGGTGATCTTTTTGTCTCGCAGTTCGTTCATTCCCTCAAACAAAGTCGGGGCGATCAGCGTTGCTGTTGTCATCGCCCCCCAATGTTTTGGAAGCATTGCTGCAGACAAGGTACCAATGACATTCAGCGCAATGTCTCCACGGGTGTATTGGTGTTCGGAGTCTGTGGCATCAACAGAAACATCAGCTTTAGTTAATTCCAGTGCAGATATACGCGCTTCGACAGTTTTGCTGTCAAGTAGTTGCGTGTCATACTGGATCATTATTGAGCAGGCTCTTTCATTAATTCGAACGTCCTGAATACCCTGGATAGCAAGTAGGCTTTGTTTGATCCAATCGCTCACGTTTGTATAGGACTTCAGTTCAAGTAATTTAAAACGAATTCGTCCAGGGAAATGGTGCTGAACCTGCACTAAGCTCATTCGCTTTCCTTGTGTAAGTTACGATAGTACTCTAGTTCGGCCTGGGTATCTTCTAGACGTTCTTTTAATTCTTCAACTTCGCCGCGAACGGTAGACCAGGCTTTACCACCTGCAGCACTGATCCCTTGCTGAACTTTTTTATTTGTAAGCAAATATGCCACAGCGGCTCCGGCAACGATACCTGTGATCAAGTGTGTTTTGCTGTTCTGATTTTTATAACGTTGTCCTGTCGTTAGTTGCTGGGCATAACCTTGCTGCTGCGGAGTATAGTAGTACGGATAACCTTGGTATGGATTATTATTTTTCATTGGTATCTTTTCCCGAACATTGATCCAGTAGATATAAGCCTGCCGCCCCGGCGGAAAGCAATGTAAGCATAGACAGAATGGGTCTGCCTGCCATTCTTTCTGCAATATGTGTTGCAGCACCGCCTGCTAATCCAGCTTTAGCTGCATCCTTAACTACCTGTGATACCAACTGATTAGTATCTAGCTTGCCGTCTTGGTGAGAGCACCACTGATTCGCAGCGGATGCAGTACCACCTAAAATGGCACTGACAAGCATGGCTCGATTTGCAGGGTTAAGCTTGTCAGTCGAGTTACTCATAGATCATTACTCCGCTTCTGGCGCAGACGTAGTGCCAGACTCCGGTGCGGTGTCTTTTTGTTTAGCTTGAGGATGTTCACCCGGCTGGCTGTGACGCTGAACTGAGTCTTTAAAGCCATCCATACCGGCTTGGTAGGTGTCGCAGAATATTTCGCTACTTGCTGTAGCACTCTGTTTCACTGAAGCTGTCGTTTGTGCAGCACCATCTTTTACTGAAGTGCCACCTGTTTTAAGCATATTACCTGCATTTGATAATAAATTCATCAGGTTGCTGCGTACATTTTCATTACTAAACACAAGTGCTGCTGCAGCACCAACCATCGCGCCTTTCCAAAACTCTTTATCGTTCATACCCATTTTTCCTAATAGTGTTTTAAACATTCCAAATTCTTCACCCATCATACCTTCAAGCATAGCTTGAGCTTGTTCAAACATGGGGTCATTTTCTTGCAGATCGTTTTCAGCCTGAGGCATTGGTGGGGGCATAAAACCGGGATGCATGTGTGGGTGTTGCATACCAGGTTGCATGTGTGGGTGTTGCATACCAGGTTGCATGTGTGGGTGTTGCATACCGGGATGCATGTGTGGGTGTTGCATACCAGGTTGCATGTGTGGGTGTTGCATACCGGGATGCATGTATTGGTGCTGCATACCGGGATGCATCATATGTGGTGGATAACCGTAATAACCTGGAGGTGGCGGATATTGTGCCCATGCTGGCGGAACACCGTCTTGAGTATGTTGGTTATTTTGGTAACCTTCATGTTGTTTGTCACTATCACTCATGTTGTGAGCTCCATTGTTATCCAAACAGAGAGGCAGCCAGTTCTTGGCATGCCTGTTCTGCGGTACTGTCAGATGTTGAAAATATCGCTTCAATTACATGTGGTGTAACGATAGATGTATCGTATTCAATCACTATACTTCCTGTGGCCATATTAAGTTTATAACGCTTGAAGGCCGGGATCTGCTGTAAAGAAGATTCAATTTCACTGGTTTTTAACTTAGCAAGGTGTGCAATGATGCCAACCTTGTAATTGAGTCGAATACGCCCAGGGATGTGATGAGACACACCGACTAACTTTCTGAGCGCTAATGCTTTTTTTATATAATCGTTCATGAATGAATTTAAACAGATTTTATTATAATAAATTACGGTATAGATCAATTAAAGAACAAGTATCTGCAATATTTTTGCAATACAATACCGATAAAGGTAATATTAATAATAATTATTCGCATTTACGGGACGTGCTATGAGTACATATATGCATAAAACTGACAGACGCTTGCGTGTTCGCTCTGATTTTATTAAGCAGAACCACAAATCGGTAGTCGCATTGATCAGTGAGTTAGAGCAGATTGACGCTATTCAGAACATTAAATATAAGCGCCATGCAGGTTCAGTTGCAATTAACTTTGATAACAAGGAGATAGACTGTGAGAGTTTGTTAGAAATACTGGATAGTCACGGTTGGTTACAAAGTTCTATTAAACAGGCGTTTATTGAAAGTGCAGTAACAAAAGGAACAAAGACGTTTACAAAGGGAATTGCCATGATGGCGTTAAGAAGATTGGTTGGTCCCTCATTTAGTCGAATGCTTTCTGTGCTTTAATATGATTAAAGGCCGCTCACTCACTTTTAAGAATACAGTGGCGTGTCAAACTGCTATTTTTTTCATCGCACATTTACACCTTCCACCCGTCAGTGCCGGGCATCGTTTACATGGTGGCGATTTTAAAGGCAAGGTTGTTAACGATATTTTCTGTGATGCAACGTCTTTAAATACGGGGGGGGATAATCCAGCTGAATGGAATTGATTTACCCTATGGGAACTTGTATTACCTTCATTAAACCAAGACAAAATAGGATTGAGCGGGGTTGTCAGTTCGGATAGGGCAGATACTAGCGCCTGTTGAGACACATTCTGGAGTTCTGCTCGTAACCTATAAGAAGACTCAGGGGTGTTCTCTATTTTTGCCAGATTTTTTAGCTGTTTTAAAGATTGGCTTGATGTTTTTTTTGCTTTTTTTTTGAGTTTTTTTAATGTTTTTTTTGTATTCATTTCTTTGATCTTTTTAAAATTGACTGGAAGTGGCTGAGTTATACTGTTTAGCGACCGCAGTATCACAATACGTAAGCAATAGCTTATCACATCAAAGATCCAACATCCTGTTCTATGGCGATTCAAGTTTTCATCATTAGTCCACTTGTTCTAAGTAATCCGTTAAGTTACCACCTAATTTACTTTATTAATGCCTAATTTTCACAACTTGACATATGTCATGAATATTTATGAGAATTCGACATATCATTTAATGATAATAAGTTTCATTAATATTTAGCCAGTGTTTTTGCGAATTGAAATTGTTCATTCAGCAAAGACGCGAGGATGATAAAAGGACGCAGACAATGAATGGACTAAGCTTACCTTTCAGATTTATTGCCGGACTCGCCTGCATGTTTATGCTATGCGCTCTCCTGTTGGCGCAAGGGTAGCCTGACACCATATCCGGGAAAATGCTGCAAGCGTCCATCAAGAGGGTGACTCAAGATGCACGTTGGTGCGAGGTGGCAGTCATGCCTTACCCTACTCGATACACTTGCAATACTAATAAGCAGCGGCATGAAAAAGAGTTCCTTCAGTCGAAAATTCAGGCAATTGACCATGAAGATAGGCTTTATATCTCCTTATAAAATTGAAATGTTTATTTTAATGAGGTCTTTGTGTAACTATTGACATTAATATCTAAGTGCATTGTTTAATGCAGTATTTTGTTATATCAGAGGCGTGACAATGAGAGAAGTTAACTTCAGAACCATAGATAAACTGTTTATTAAAATGAATATTACGGATAAATTTTGGCTATTGTTCATTATCATATCAGCGACTTTAATTGGTTTTTCTGGTAGCCATTATTATGCGACCATTGCACAAAACGATGCTGCAAACCATCAGCAGGCACAAGCCAGACTCGTGTCTGCGGTAGATGTACTGAAAGGGGTGGATTTAAACAAAGGCGATTTACAAAAAGCCCTTTTACGTCAGAATATTAAATTGGTTGCGCAACCTGTAAAAACGACGGCAAGCAATACTGAGATTGATAGCCAAATAATAGTGTCAATGCCTTTGGGTAAGCGTTATGCGGTGCTCACGCAGTCAGTGGATAACACAGCCGTAGAGAAACAAGCGTTCCTTGATTTTTCACTTGCGCTACTGCCACTTGCGCTAATTGGACTGTTTAGCTACTGGTTTGCAACACACTTAAGTGGCGCTCTGTGGACTATGCATCAGGCGACTCGCCGCATTGCTAATGGTGATTTAACGTCTCGTCTTGGTTTTCATGTTGGACGTGATGAGTTTGGTGTGATCGGTTACGAGCTTGATCGTTCAATGGACACCATCAGCGAATTAGTAGAAACCGTTAAAACCAGTACCGCCACTTTTCATCGAACCACTACAACCTTTGAAAAAGATGCGCGAGATTCAGAACAGCAGGTTAACCGGCAGCACGCCTCAGTAGATTCGGTGGCGACAGCAATGGAAGAGATGTCAGCTACGGCGAAAGAGATCGCTGGTTTTGGTTTACAAGCTTCCCAACAAGCGGATAGCGAAACAGCTAAGATCTTACAGAGTAACGAAAGAGTTCAGCATGCTATTGTCATGGTAACTGAATTGTCTGAGCACACGAATGCGGCTTCTGTGTCTGTGGTTAGTCTGAATGAGAAAGTAACGGAAATTGACAATGTGATCATTACTATTAATGCGATTTCTGAGCAGACCAATCTGCTGGCGCTGAACGCTGCGATTGAAGCTGCCAGGGCTGGCGAGCAGGGGCGTGGTTTTGCGGTCGTTGCTGACGAAGTGCGTACGCTTGCCGGGCGTACGCAAAAAGCGACCGTTGAAATTCGCGATATGATTGACAAGCTGCAAGCTGAAACTCAGGATATCTCAAAAATCACGGCTGAAACATTAGCGCAAGCCAATAAAAGTCGAGAATTAATGACTGAAATTGGTGGTGATGTAAATGAGATTGCTGAATCAGCACAGTCGGTGATGGATGTGAGTACTCAGATTGCGACCGCCGCTGAGCAGCAGACGTCGGTGGTTAATAATATTGCATCTGACCTTAATGACATTCGTTCGCAATCAAGCGTGCTACTCTCGTCAACACAGACATCAGTATCTGGTATTCAAGAACTTGCTGATGCATCACAGTCATTGGGCGGCATTTTGGAGAAGTACCGTACCTCAAACTAAATAATACTATGAGCGCAACGAGAGGCATGTTGCGTTCATAGCATCTAACCTAAGTATATAATCTCGCCCAAGCATGCCACCTATCCTATACCTCACATTCCTAATATGAATATTTCCATTAACGCAACATCCTCTGAACTGCGTTAATGGCTTCATTCTCTGAGCACCGTATTATAATTATTTCTATTGTGGTTTTTCTTTGAGCGGCATGGCGAATTGAAAAACAGTTACAAGGTACTAGACTTCAGGGTACACCGTTTTAAGGGAAGCGTTATCATGAATGATCATAGTCTCACTATTATCGATAACCGGACAGGTAAAAGCTACGCAATACCGATTAAATACGGCACCTATCCTGGTTATGGTGCAACCATTAATGCGCTCGACCTCAGGCAGATAAAAGCATCAGAAGAAGATTTTGGCCTTTTAACCTATGATCCAGGTTATACAAATACAGCCTCATGTAAGAGTAGCGTGACTTTTTTGGACGGAGAAAAGGGCATTCTTCGCTACCGGGGATATCCCATTGAGCAGCTAGCAGAACAAAGTAGTTTCATGGAGACTGCCTACCTAATACTGAATGGGGAATTACCCGACCAAGATCAATTGGATGAGTGGCGCGGAGACATTGGCGATCATACGTTTATTCATGAAAATATTAAAAAGCTCATCGATTGCTTTCATCATGATGCCCACCCAATGGGGACATTAGTGGGAACGGTGGGCGCATTATCCACTTTCTATCCAGATGCGAAAAACATTCATGACACAGCCTGCAGAAAAAAGCAGATCTGGCGGTTAATAGGTAAGATGCCAACCCTTGCGGCGTTTGCTTATCGGCATAGTCACGGTCTGCCCTATGCTTATCCAGATGATGAACTATCATACACGGGTAACTTCATGAACATGTTATGGAGAATAAGCGAATTAAAATATCAGCCCAATCCGGTATTAGAAAAGGCCATTGATGTGCTGTTTATTCTTCATGCGGACCATGAGCAGAACTGTAGTACCAGTGCGATGCGGGCAGTTGGCAGTGCTTACCCCGATCCATTCTCGGCCACATCGGCGGCAATCGCTGCACTCTATGGGCCGTTGCATGGAGGAGCGAATGAAGCGGTACTGCATATGTTGGGTGAGATAGGCTCGGTTGATCGCGTACCTGATTTTATTAATTCAGTGAAATCAGGTAAAGGGGGCCGGTTGATGGGATTTGGCCATCGCGTCTACAAGAGTTATGATCCCCGGGCAAGGATTTGTAAAAAGTTAGCGTACGATGTGTTTGCTGTTACGGGTGTAAATCCGCTCATTGATATTGCACTGGAATTGGAACGGATCGCGTTGGCAGATGACTATTTCATATCGCGTAATCTCTATCCGAATGTTGACTTCTATTCTGGTTTAATTTATCAGGCGATGGGATTTCCGGTAGGGATGTTCCCCGTCTTGTTTGCGATCCCGCGTACGGTGGGATGGCTGGCGCAGTGGCAGGAATTTCTGCTCGATCCCGATCATAAGATTGCACGGCCTCGGCAGGTGTATTGTGGCTATGACGAACGCGACTATTTAGCTATAGATAAGAGATAAAAGTAGTGGATAAAAGATAAGAATATAATATACCCGCACAATTTTTAATCGCTTGAACACAAGACGAGAACTTATTGTTGACTCAATACCTAAATCAGGTAGAGTACGTGGCTTAGTCAGATGGCGGAACGTCATACTGAATAAGCACTGCCCGAGTGGTGAAATCGGTAGACACAAGGGATTTAAAATCCCTCGCTTAATAGGCGTGCCGGTTCAATTCCGGCCTCGGGCACCACATTTAAAAAAGGCTTACCATTTGGTAAGCCTTTTTTGCTATTGGCGTACCGCTAACGAGTGTCTCGGCTAAACTAAAACGGTTCTTTATCCCCCTTTTCCATTCCTTTCCTAAGCCCCTATGTCCCTTAACATGATTTAACCCAAAAGAGGATCGCAGCTAGAATATCTTGTTGTTAGAGTGTGTTGATAGAAATTAAAATTTGGTTTTAACGGTTTAGATTGTGATATAACGCCGACTATTTTTACCTGAACTCATAATTTGAAGGTATTACGGTTTCATCTTGTTTTAGGAATGTGTATTATACCGCAGTCAATTAATTGGCGGCTTTTGCTTTTTGACACATTTTCAACTATGCGTTGTGTGTGATTAATAATAATGTAAGGTTTAGCGTAGGCAGTAATATGGATACTACAAAGTCAGTCTTTGTTATTGATGAAAATATTGACCGAAGACAAAATTTAGAGACGATACTGTCATTTCTTGGTGCACCTTGGCAAAGTTATAACTCACACTCGGCAATCAGTGCAGAGATAGATTTAGCCGCAAATAGTGTTATTGTTGCATCAGATAGCTATTCAGAATCAGAGTTATCTGCATTGCTGGACGCTAATCCAATGAACCCTTTTTTAACCTTTGGTACTGAGGCTTCAGCACAGAACCAGGGTAACCTCATTGGCCATATTGAGCAGCCGCTTTCTTACCAGCAACTCACCCTGTTACTCGGGCGTTGTCAATCTTACCGCCAGTGTGTGGGGAGTAAGATCGGTCGACCAGCAGCATCAAAAAAATTAATTAAGCAGTTAGTTGGTCAAGGCAATGCTATTCAGGAAGTACGCCATCTTATTACACAGGTTGCAGGCAAGAGTGCCAATGTCTTGGTATTAGGGGAATCAGGTACGGGTAAAGAGGTCGTCGCACGGGCGATTCATAATGCATCACAACGTAGCAGCGGCCCTTTTGTGCCGGTAAATTGCGGCGCAATTCCGGCTGAGTTGTTAGAAAGTGAGCTATTTGGTCATGAAAAGGGGGCCTTTACCGGTGCATTTTCTGCCCGAAAAGGACGCTTTGAGTTAGCTGAAGGTGGCACACTATTTCTCGATGAAATCGGTGATATGCCACAGCCGATGCAGGTGAAACTGTTACGTGTATTACAAGAACGTTTATTTGAACGGGTGGGTGGTAGCAAAGCCATTAAAGCCGATGTCCGGGTCATTGCCGCGACACACCGTAACTTAGAACAAATGATCACCAACGGCGAGTTTCGTGAAGATCTGTATTATAGGTTAAATGTTTTCCCTATTGAAACACCGGCATTACGTGATCGTCCCAACGATATTCCTTTACTTATTCAGGAGCTATTACGGCGCCATGAAGTCGAGCATGATGCGACGATACTGTTTACCCAACGTGCGATGGAATCATTAATGCAGCATTCCTGGCCGGGCAATGTGCGTGAGCTGTCTAACTTGATTGAACGTTTGTTGATCATGACCGCTGGTGGCATTGTTGATATCAACGAACTGCCGGTTAAATATCGCTACAGTGATGGTGGTGAGTTTTTGCAGCATGATCTGCCTAATGAACTGGCCGAACGTGACGCCATTTCAGCTATGTTTGCTGCAGATGATGATATTTTTGCGAACGCTGAGGAATCTCGTGAAGATGGTTTCTTTTCTATGCCAAGTACCTTGCCAGGAGAAGGGGTGAACCTAAAAGAGATGCTGGCTGAATTTGAGATTGATATGATCAAGCAGGCGCTGGATCAGCAATCTTATGTGGTTGCACGTGCGGCCGAACAGCTTGGTATGCGGCGCACCACGTTAGTAGAGAAAATGCGTAAATATGGTCTGCAAAAAGACGGCTAAATGTAGCTGCGAACTCATAAAACAATGAGTTATGGCATAATCAAATGAATCTCAGATTACTCTAAATTAAACCCAGAATGAAAATTCTGGGTTTTTTATTCTAAAAAAACAATTGGTTATTTTTGTTTTTAATTTGGCACACTATATGCATTAATATTAGTGAGTCAAATTTTTAGCGGAGTAGTAACCATGGTTCAGGAATCTTATCCAGGCGAATTAGCCGAACTACGGGCACATAAAGATCGGAATGAAAAACTGGTCGAAGCATTACCGTCAGGTTTAGTTATTCTCGATGGCAATGGTATTGTTATCGAAGTGAATAAAGTTGCTACTCAGTTATTAGATGAGTCCCTCATCGGATCACGCTGGTTAGATGTTATTCAGCGTGCATTTACCCCAAAAGAAGATGATGGGCATGAAGTCTCACTAAAAAATGGCCGTAAAGTGCAGCTTTCCATTACGACCTTAGGTTCTCAGCCAGGGCAATTAATTATGCTCACCGACCTGACTTACACCCGTCACTTACAAGAACGGGTCAGTCACATGAAGCAGTTGTCATCGTTGGGGCGTATGGTTGCCTCTTTAGCCCATCAGATCCGCACACCGTTATCTGCCGCACTACTGTACGGCTCGAACTTGGCAAACCCGAACCTACCGCTGGCCTCTAGAAAACGATTTCAGAGTAAATTAATTCAGCGGTTAAATGATCTGGAAAATCAAGTCAACGATATGCTGTTGTTTGCCCGCACTGGCAAAGATCTAGTGGTAGAAGAGATCTCCCTGCAGAATTTATTGCTGCAGGTGCAGGCCGGCAGTGAAGCGATGATGTTACAAACTAGCAGCCAAATGCAGGTGACACTGCCTGAGCCTGACTTACTTATTTTAGCGAACCGCAATGCGTTATCGAGTGCGATAGGCAACCTGATCCAAAATGCGCTGCATGCCTGTGGTCAGGGCGCAAGTTTAACTATCTCTGCAGTGAGGTCCGGAGACGATAAAGTGGCCATTATTGTTGGCGACGATGGTCCGGGTATTCCAAAACTCATGCAACAAAAAATATTAGAACCTTTCTTTACCACAAAAAGCCAAGGCACAGGCCTCGGTCTGGCCGTTGTACAGAGCGTAGTAAAAGCGCATCAGGGCAATCTAAGCCTGGATTCGACTGAAGGCAAAGGAAGTAATTTCAGCATTATTTTACCGCTACACCGTGTAGCACAACCTCAACCAATGGTAATAGGTGGTTAAAAGTTATGTCCCATTCTCAAATTCTTGTTGTTGAAGATGATTTAGGTCTGCGTGAAGCCCTGGTTGATACCTTATTAATGGCTGGTTATCAGTGTGATGAAGTTGACAGTGGTGAGGCTGCCTTGCTGGCGTTAGGTAAAAAAACCTATGATATGGTGGTCAGTGACATCCAGATGGGTGGCATGAATGGCCTAGCACTGTTACATAATATCAAACAAAAGTATTCAGATCTGCCGGTATTACTGATGACCGCTTATGCGAAAGTGGACGATGCCGTCACTGCGATGCGCAGCGGCGCCGTTGACTACATAGGCAAGCCATTCTCACCGGAAGTATTGATTAACCAAGTTGGCCGTTATGTACCCCCGCAAAAGGTGGTGAAACGTACCCCTTCTTTTGGTGACGTAAAGACAGAAAAATTACTCACCTTGGCTCGCAAGGTGGCCAAGTCAGATGCGACTGTGATGGTGACAGGACCCAGTGGCACGGGTAAAGAAGTGCTTTCACGTTATATCCACGACCATTCATTGCGTGCAGATGAAGCCTTTGTCGCCATTAACTGCGCTGCTATTCCTGCAAATATGCTTGAAGCAACGTTGTTTGGTCATGACAAAGGGGCTTTTACTGGTGCGATACAGGCCTGCCCGGGTAAATTTGAACAAGCGCAAAACGGTACCATTTTGCTCGATGAAATCTCTGAAATGGATCTATCGCTTCAGGTTAAATTATTACGGGTACTGCAAGAGCGGGAAGTCGAACGACTTGGCAGCCGTAAAACGATTAAGCTGAATGTTCGGGTTATTGCGACCAGCAACCGGAATATTAAACAGGCTGTGGCCGACGGTGAATTTCGGGAAGACCTGTATTATCGCTTGAATGTATTTCCGCTGGCCTGGTTACCACTGGCTGAGCGAAAAGGGGATATTCTACCGATTGCTGAACATCTCATTACAATGCATTGCAAGCGAAATAACTTGCCAGTATTAGAGCTGCTCGATTGTGCTAAAAGCAAGCTACAAATTTATCACTGGCCGGGTAATGTGCGTGAGCTCGATAACGTGATCCAACGCGCGATGATCCTATCAGTTGACGGTCAAATAAAGGATGCAGATCTTATCCTGGAAGACTTTGTCAGTGTGAGTTTTTCGTCACCCGCCACAACGGTTGTTGTACCCCGTTTGAAGATTGCTGCAGAAGTGAACGATTTAGACTCCGTTCACGAACCACTTGGAAATGAATTACGTCAGCAAGAGTATCAAATTATTTTAGATACCTTGGTTGGCTGTCGCGGGGTACGCAAAGCGGTATCGGAAAAATTAGGTATCAGCCCAAGAACCTTACGCTATAAATTAGCGAAAATGCGCGAACAAGGTATTGAGATCCCGGCTTAGCCTATTTATCAGTCATACGATTATTTATAAAAATAGAATAAAATAAAAGCTGCAATTTATTGAAATTGCAGCTTTTTTGGTTTTCATCTTGATGGCATACTTATTGCTTTAGCTAGGTTAGGTCAAAAATATGACAACAAGGGTATATGATGAATATTACGGCAAACAATTTTTACGCTGAACTGCAAACTATGTCTAAGCAGGCCACCCAATTTGAATCGGATCCAACTGCGTTAAAAACCACCAGTAATTCGGCGGTTGATTTTGGTGATATGCTTCAACAAGCTATTGATAATGTGAATGGATTACAGCAAAATACGGGAGATTTACGCACCCGGTTTGATCAAGGTGATCGCAGTGTGTCCCTGAGTGATGTTATGATAGCCTCGCAAAAATCTGGTGTCGCATTTGATGCCACGGTCCAAGTTCGTAATAAATTAATCGAATCCTATAAAGAAATCATGAGTATGCCTGTGTAATTTCAGGTAAAGGAGTAACTCTGTGGCTGAAACCGCTTCAAATACCGCTATCGTGACTAATGACGATATTAGTAATGATCTCGCTCAGTTAGATGAAAATGAGCAAAAAAGCTCCGCATTTAGTTTTTTTTCTAACGCCGATGTTTTACGTCAAATTATTCTTATTTTGGCATTAGCGATCTCATTAACACTGGTGGTATTTATTGTACTTTGGGGGAAAGAGCCTGAAATGCGTCCCTTGGGTACGTATCAAACCGCAGAGTTAATTGAAACATTGGAGTTTTTAGATCAACAAAAAGTGACCTATGAGATCAATGGCGACACGGTGTTGGTAGCTACCGATCAATATCAAGATATTAAATTGCAGCTGCGTCGTTCAGGGCTGACCGTAACAGAATTGCAGGGTGACGATATCTTAATGAAAGATATGGGCTTTGGTGTTAGTCAGCGCGTCGAGAGAGAACGCTTGAAGTTGGGGCGAGAACGCCAAATTGCCCGCGCCCTCGAAGAATTCAAACACATATCTAAAGCCCACGTTTTACTCGCTATTCCGAAAGAAAATGTATTTGCTAAACGGGAGAAAACACCCAGTGCGACAGTGGTGTTGACGGTACGCAACAGCGGTGCAATCTCTCAAGAAAATATTGATTCAATGGTCCAACTGGTGGCTTCGGCGGTACAGGGGCTAGAACCGACCCGCGTCACCTTAACCGATCAGAATGGCCGGTTACTTAATTCTGGCAGCCAGGATCTGTTTGCGGCGAAAGGTCGGCGCGAATTTGAAATGGTAAAAAATCATGAAAATGAGTACCGAGAGAAAATTGATTCTATTTTGATCCCAATCCTGGGGGTCAATAACTTTACAGCTGAAGTTGATGTGACCATGGATTTTAGCATCACAGAGCAGACGCAGAAGCGCTTTAATCCAGATCTGCCAGCCGTACGCAGCGAGATGTTGCTGGAACGGCGGTCATTAGGTAATGGCAATCAAGGTGTACCCGGCGCATTAACAAACCAACCACCACTGGAATCCGATATTCCAGAAGAAGCTGGCGCGGGCAATGCGGCGAATCGTCCCATTGGCCAGTCGCAGAAAGAAAGCACCCGTAATTATGAATTAGATACCACGATCAGTCATACTAAATCACAGTCCGGCATACTACGCCGTTTGAGTGTCTCAGTTGCTGTCGATTACATTAATGGGAAAGGTGCCGACGGCACCATCACCCGGGAGCCCCGCAGTCAGGCTGAAATTGCCAGTATTCGTCGGGTATTGCAAGGTGGCATTGGCTTTAATGTTAATCGGGGTGACAGTTTGGAGGTTGTGGCAATTCCGTTTAATCGACCTGAGCTTGCAGCTATGACAGACATGCCTATTTGGGAAGAAGAATGGTTTTGGCGTGCAGTGCGGATAGCCGCCAGTTTAATCGTTATTATTGTGCTTATTTTTGCCATCATTAGACCAATGATAAAACGCCTGATCAATAATGATCCAGAGGAAGAACTGGAAGATTTAGATTTAGGCATTAGTGCCATTGAAAATGATGAAGACATGCAGTTATTAACTGCAGGCACCGATAACGAGGCTGATTTTGCAATGCGCGGTGGCCATTTGCAATTACCTAACTTACACAAAGATGAAGATTTATTAGAAGCGGTTCGCGCGCTGGTAGCGAATGAGCCGGATCTGACCGCATTAGTAATTAAAGAGTGGATGATAGAAGATGCCTAATTCAGATAAGCAGTTACCCGCGGAATCGAGTTTTGATGCGTCAACCCTGTCCGGTGTTGAACGTTCCGCCATTTTAATGTTGAGCTTAAATGAGGATGATGCAGCGTCAATCTTCCGTCAGCTGGAGCCAAAGCAGGTGCAGCGCTTAGGTATGGCCATGGCGTCGATGAAAGATTTTTCACAGAACAGAGTGGCAGCTGTGCATCGCGCCTTTATCGAGGACATTCAGAAATTCACTAATATTGGTGTCGGCAGTGAAAACTTTGTCCGTAATGCCTTAACTGCGGCGCTGGGCGCGGATAAAGCGGGTAACCTCGTTGATCAAATTATCATGGGCAGTGGTGCGAAGGGCTTGGATTCATTGAAGTGGATGGATGCGCGTCAGGTCGCCAGCATTATCCATAATGAGCATCCGCAAATTCAAACCATTGTATTATCTTATTTAGAACCGGAACAGTCTGCCGAGATCTTGTCACAATTCCCGGAGAAGGTACGTATCGATCTGATGATGCGGATTGCTAATCTGGAAGAAGTACAACCTGCGGCACTGCATGAACTGAATGAGATCATGGAGAAACAGTTTGCTGGTCAGTCTGGCGCTCAGGCTGCGAAGATGGGCGGCCTGAAAGCGGCGGCTAACATTATGAATTATCTCGATACTAGTATCGAAGGCCAGCTGATGGATGCGATCCGCGAGTCTGATGAAGAGATCAGCCAGCAAATTCAAGATCTTATGTTTGTGTTTGAAAACCTCATTGATGTTGATGATCGTGGTATTCAAGCCTTGTTACGTGAAGTTGCCCAAGAGCAATTACAGCGGGCACTGAAAGGTGCAGATGATCAGCTGAAAGATAAAATATTCAAGAATATGTCGAAACGCCAGGTGGAAATGCTGGAAGATGATCTTGAAGCCATGGGGCCTATTCGAGTCAGTGAAGTGGAATCGGCACAAAAAGAGATCCTGTCGATTGCCAGACGCTTGGCTGACAGCGGTGAAATTATGCTCGGTGGCGGTGGTGGCGATGATTTCCTCTAACCCTCGCGACTTAGTTGGTAGACAAATATGAATGATCAATTTAACACCAATTTTATGCCGGCTGATACAGATGCGCAGCATGAGGTAGAAGATTGGTATTTACCTGAACTTGATGATAATACCCCTTCAGTGCAGGACACAAATGCGCTGGGGATGAAACCGGACTGGTATGAAGATCGGCAGGATAATGTGGCTGCAACGGTTGAAGAAATTGAACCTGTGCCGATGACTGCAGAAGAGCTGGATGCAATTCGCCAAGCCGCTTATGAAGAAGGTTATAATGAAGGCAACGCACTGGGTTACCAAGATGGTTTAGAGGCGGGTAAAACGGAAGGTTTATCATTAGGTCAAGCAGAAGGGCAAACACAAGGTTTAGCGCAGGGGCTGGAGCAAGGCCAGGCGTTAATTGCAGAAAAGGCAGCAGCATGGGAACAGTTACAAACTCAGATGCACATGCCTTTAGCAGCGGTAAACAGCGAAGTGGAGCAGGAACTGATCCGAGTAGCAACAGGTTTGGCGGAAGAATTAATCAAAACTGAATTGACCTTTAACCATGATATTTTATTGCAGACGCTTAAATTGGCGATAGACGCATTACCTGTGCTAGAGCAAAAAATAACCATCACATTACACCCTGATGACCTGGCTATCATTAATGAATATTATCCGCCGGAAGAGTGCCTTAAGCGGCATTGGATTTTAATTTCAGAGCCAATGACTCAGCAAGGTGATTTAGTGATAAATAATAATGTATCTTCAGTTGAGCTAGTTATGGAACAACGCATAAAACAGATGATGCGTCGTTTTCTTGTTGCGAATAAACCGAGTTAAGCATGAGCCAGTTACTTACCAGCCCGTTACTCACAAGCCCTTTGCTCACAAGACTAAAGCAGTTGAAAACCACATCAATGACCACCAAACCGACCGTGGCAGGCAAACTGACACGGGTTATCGGGCTGACATTAGAAGCCGTTGGTTGCAGGGCGGCAATTGGCAGCTTGTGTACAGTGGAAACTGATAGTGGCTTGATGAAGGCGGAAGTGGTTGGTTTTGACCAAGATAAGTTATTATTGATGCCAAGCGAGCAGGTGACCGGTATTATTCCCGGTGCTAAAGTCGTTCCCTTGAGTGAAGAACAGGGGATACCTGTGGGCATGGAATTGCTTGGCCGAGTGCTTGATGGTGTCGGCAAGCCCCTTGATGGCAAAGGTGAGATCATCACCAGTCAAACCGCCACCTTTTCAGCAAAACAGATCAATCCTCTATCCCGAAAACAGATTTCACAACCGCTTGATGTTGGCGTTAAAGCCATTAATGCGATGCTCACCGTCGGCCAAGGGCAACGGATGGGTTTATTCGCTGGTTCCGGGGTGGGTAAAAGTGTGCTGCTAGGTATGATGACACGCGGTTCGACAGCCGATGTGGTGGTGGTTGGCTTAATTGGTGAGCGTGGCAGAGAAGTAAAAGAATTTATTGAAGAGATCTTAGGTGAAGAGGGACGGGCGCGTTCCGTCGTGGTGGCTGCACCTGCAGATACCTCACCGCTAATGCGCCTAAAAGGTTGTGAAACTGCATTGGCCATCGCTGAATACTTTCGCGATCAGGGGCTTAACGTATTATTGTTAATGGATTCACTTACCCGTTTTGCTCAGGCGCAGCGTGAAATCGCGTTAGCGGTTGGTGAGCCGCCAGCAACCAAGGGATATCCGCCGTCGGTGTTTGCCAAACTACCGCAATTAGTTGAACGTGCCGGCAATGGTGATGTTAATCAAGGTTCAATTACGGCCTTTTTCACCGTATTAACGGAAGGGGATGATATGCAAGATCCGATAGCGGATGCTTCACGGGCTATTTTAGATGGCCATATCGTATTATCACGGGAACTTACCGATGCCGGGCATTATCCTGCCATTGATATTGAGAAATCAATCAGTCGGGTTATGCCGATGGTTACATCTGAATTTCATCAGGCGGCAGCCAGAGCCTTTAAACAGGTTTATTCTACCTACCAGCAAAATAAAGATTTGGTGGCTATCGGCGCCTATAACCAGGGGGCCGATGCACATATTGACCGTTCCATTCGTTTGAAACCAGCAATGGATCAATTCCTGCAGCAGGGAATGAAAGAGGTTATTCCTTTCTCGCAATGTGAAGAGATGCTCAAAGCCATCGCGCCACATTTAGGTGTTAGTAGCTAATACCTAATAACTATTGTGATAAATAATAAAACATAAAGTAGTGTCAATAATATGTCTAAATCAGCCTTACAGCGCGTTTTCCAGCAGCTCGAAGAGCAAGAAAAAATGGCAGCACAACAATACGCATTGATTCAGCAGGATGCGCAGCGCTACCAATCCCAAATGCAGCAGTTAAGTGATTACCGCAAGCAGTACTTGGTACAGTTTACCGAACGCGGTGCTAAAGGTATCACTGGTGACACCTATGCGCACTATCATAACTTTATGAAAAAGTTAGAGTTAGCTGAATTTGAGCAGAAGCAGGCGCTTGATAATATTCAGAAAACGGTGAAAAATAAACATAATGTATGGATGGAAGTGCGCAAGAAGCGCGATGCCCTGGCGTTATTGTTGGATAAACGAAAAATAGCGGCAGAGCGAGTTGAACAACGCAAAGAGCAAAAAGAGCTTGATGAATTTTCTAACTTTCAATATTTCAAACGTAAAAATAGCTAATTACGGTTGTCTTAGTCAATATATAGATCTTATTGCTACAGTCATAGACTTTTAGCTCGGACATCGTTTTTGCAGGCTGTCGATATTTTTGTGAAAAAATTACATTTTGGTATGAATTTTGCATTCGTCTCGGTATAGCGCATTTTGCTTAATATCTTTTTTTCTTCTATTTTTTTAGGCTTAGAATATGACTCTCTCTGTACATCAATCTACAGCAACCGCCGATCTGCCAGTGTCGGGTAAAGCCTTATCCAACGGTGAGACGGGACTTAAAGATGGCGCGGAAACAGGCACTGCTGATAATGTATTTTCAAATTTACTCTCAATACTGACCGGCTCGAATAAGTCAGCCAAAAAAACATCAACAGAGACGGATGCAAGCGCAGCTAAAATGACCGGCGGTGTAGCTGAAAGCACACCCGATAAGCCTGCTGGCAGGGTGCGTGACAACCCTGCGCTTGTTGATGCAGAGGCTTTGGCTGCATCAGACCCTACCGTGGCACCAATATCCGGTGAGAAGAGTGAGACCACGAGTGAAAGCAGTGATGATTTTCTCGCCCGATTAGATCAGTCCGTTCAGCTATTACAAACACCCGTAGCAGCGCAAACATTACCACAAATAATGCCACAAACGACGGCTGAAACCTTATCGAGTAATGGTGTAGTGATCTCAGACACAAACGGTAATGGGTTGCCTTCTCTCGTTGTCACTAGCAATTTAGGGCAAGCACAACAGGCGAAACTTGCCGGGGGGAATGCCGTTAACAGCCCTGAGTCACCACTTACTAACGGCACTAGTGGCGTAATGCTATCTGAGACTGATGCCTCGTCTGAAATTGACAGCTTGTCCAAGACTGATGCCTCGTCTGAA
>JBLHPA010000025.1:0-27684 GCA_047628235.1 Moritella sp. | reverse complement strand
TTTAGCAACATATAAAACTACGGATTTAGTGATAAGCATGTGACTTTCACTGTGGCAACGTATACAATAATCTCAAATTATTTATTACTGCCAACTCCCCTGTGGGGAAGAAAAATGAGCACGCTACGGGAGATTCTAATACGGCAAGAACCACCTCTCCCCCCCAGTAAAATTCGACGTTAAAAGGTTTCAGCCCCAACTTGAAGAATCTAACTTTCTACCAACTCCAATTCCGGGTATTTACAGCTATATTCATGATATTTACGATTGCCGTTATATGCTACCGGGCATGGGTACATATCCCTGAAATTGAAACTGCGTTAATGAAAGTTGATGAACGCGAATTGGCCACGTTAAAATTTGCCTTTAAGAACATCAATAAACCGATGAAAGCAATGAATTATGACTATGCGGTTTGGGATGATACCTATCAGTTTATCAACAATAAAGATGATTTTTCGAGCAAAGAACATATCGATACTAACTACCTTAATGATACGTTTAGTAACTTAAAAATTAATGGGATATTCATCTTAGATGAACAATTTAATAATGTATTTTCAAAAGGCCATAACTTTCATGATGGTACTCCACTCCAGTTTGAATTTATGGATATGGTTCGGTTCCCTGAAAACAAAAAGCTAAAACCTACCGTACATTCAGACAAATTAGTACCCTCTCACATTGGTGTTATTGCCACGCGTTATGGTCCTGCTGCCTACAGTAGTACCGCTATTTTACGCTCCGCCCGCCGCGACCAGAGCGTAGGATTTATGGTTTTTATTCGGCTCATTGATCAGGATTTTATTGATGAAATGAGTTTATATACTGCAACCAACATTGAAATAACCTTGTTAACACCCGATCAATCTACAGCAGGCATTCCCGACTGGGATGACGATATTAAAATCACTAAACTTTCGTCAATTTCAGATCTTATCTTTCGTGATATTAACGACAAGCCGCTTTTTAAACTCAGCGTTCACCACGCTCATAGCATCGAACCGTCTGCATCCGGGATTGGCGTGTTCACTATGCTTTTAGCTATGTCAATTTTGCTTTTCATCGCCTATTTTTTAGTATCACATTTTATTATTAAGCCTGTTCAGCTGCTGTTCAGTAATATAGAGCTCGTACATAAAGACGATAATATTAATATGCTACCTGAAAGTTATAAAGTGATAGAATTAATGAAGGTTGCAGTCCACTTTAACGAAATCATGGAGACAGTGCATAGCCAAAATAAGTTACTCAATAAACAAGTATACGTGGATGAACTAACTCAAATTACCAATCGACGTGGTTTTGAGTCGCAGCTAACAGGTTATTGCCAGCTATTTTCTCAACAAAAAAGAAGCTTCACACTGATCATTGCCGATGTCGATTACTTTAAAAATTACAATGACGAACTTGGCCACCTAGCGGGTGACGAAGCCTTAATCAAGATAGCACGTACCCTTAAACAGCATTGCCGCAGTGCTCAGGATATCTGCGCCCGCTATGGTGGGGAAGAGTTTATAATGCTTTATAGTGATATTTCTGATGTAATATTAGAGCAAAAATTAGCCACCATTATCGAATCATTTAAACAATTGCAGCTTTCCCATCCAAACTCCCCTGTCGCGCCCTACGTGACAATGACATTAGGCGCTTGTCGAGTGACGACTTCTTATGATGGTGATAAACCGTTAGAGATTGTAAATAAAAATATAATACTCGCGGCGGATCAAGCGCTGTATAAAGCAAAAAACCTGGGCCGTAATCAATACAGTAAAGTGGTTCTCAATATTGAAAACGCTTGATAATGCAGTACGAAGGTCATTGCGTCGATTTGTGGCTAAATTAAACTAATTTATCCAACACCGTAAAGGTCTGGATTTTATCCAGTTCAGGAAGCTCGGCAAGACATTCACGAACCTGGTTAATTCGCTGCATAGAACCGGCTTGTACGTAAACAATTAAATCAGTATCGCCACTCAAGGTATGGGCCTGTTTTATTTCAGGGATGTTTTGTAGGTACGGCGCAATAAGCTTGGCATCAAAAGGCCGGAAGGTTAGCTGGAAATACACAGATACTTGCGCTGCACCTGTTGGAACAGATAGTGGGGCATATTGTGCTGTGATGAGTAACAGTTACAACAGTCGACCAATCATTGCTGAAGTGCTGATTGAACATGACCGCGCAAGCGTGATTAGAAGACCAATAAGTCAGACAGCGTTAATGGCGTTCGAAGAACCGCTTAAATAGACGCGGGATTAGAACTGCGATATGAGTACTTAGGCGCAGGTTGGTAAGGACAGTTTAAGTTTATGTTTTAAGCTGAATCATTGTAGTTTAAAATGCGCTTATCATAATGCTCAGCAGGGTGTTTATCTTGTGAGTAAATTAAAATTCAGTCAATTCAAAAATAGGAAGATCCTGTAGTGAGCAACAGCTGCCTTAAAAATTACCAAGCCGCCATTTTTGATATGGATGGATTATTGCTAGACACAGAACGGCTCTGCAAAAAGATCTTTCAGGAAGCCTGTGAGTTTTTGTCAGTTCCCTTTTTAGAAGACATCTACCTCGACATTATTGGTCGCAATTCAAAAGGCATTGAGCAAGTGATCCGTGCTGGATACGGCAGTGATCTTGACTATCCAACACTGCATGAAGCCTGGCGCTGGCGTTATAATGCCGTAGTCAAACATCAGGCGATCCCGATAAAAGAAGGTGTCATCGATTTACTCACTTGGCTCAAGGCTAATAACATACCTACTGCGGTTGCCACCTCGACCCAACATGATGTGGCGAAGATTAAACTGGAACTTGCCGGTTTAGATGGATTTTTTGATGTACTAACCACTGGTTGCGAAGTTAAAAACGGTAAGCCAGATCCAGAGATTTATCTATTGGCCGCACAACGTTTGGATGTTCATCCCGAGTTATGCTTGGCATTTGAGGATTCAAACAATGGTGTGTTAGCAGCGGTAAATGCCAATATGCAAACCTACCAAATACCTGATCTGGTAGAGCCAAGCACAGAAATATTAGCGCTAGGCCATACTGTCAGTCCTTCGTTATCAGCAGTATTGCTGTTATTAAAAGACGCTCGATATTGATGGTAAGCAGCCATAGCGAAAAATTTTCTATGGCTATTAACACTCTCTATGACTTAAACAATAGCCATTACCGCGCTTAGCGCTAACCGCGTGACTTTATTTTCGCACCAAATGCCAGCCTAAACTTTTCAGTAAACTCGCATTTTGTTGCAGTGTTTTTCTACTAAAGCCACCACAAGTAACGGTATCTGATTTAATATTTTTTACCAACTGCGTAAAATCTTGATAGTAAATGTTATCTAGCTGCAATATTCTCCAACTTTGCATAAAGGCGGGTGCTGAGAACGCATGCTGGATCCCGGACCGCCACTCAGCCCAGGTATTATCATCGATGCTGCCTTGCAACCACAAAGAATATTCCTCACTGCACAAATCGAAATACGCTCTCATATGGCGAAGTGTATTGTTTTTTTCTGCTTCAGATAATAGCTCAATATCAAAATTGTCTTGATGGATGTTTTCGGGCAGGTTTAATATGATGGCTTGGTAACGGGTTGTGTAGGCAGTGAAAAGGTTCAGTTTAAATTCTCTCCTAAACCTTATCATCGCAACCAGACAAGCACTTGTCGTGATAAGTATGCCGAGCAGTATGACTAGCACAGATAAACTTTCTATACGCATATAAATTACTTCTATACCTAAATAATAAAAGACACAGGGTGAGATAAGCTCACCTGGATAAAGCCTTAGCTCTATTTATAAGAACCCTTAGCTCTAGCTTTAAATGATATATTGCGCAAGAAATCATCAGGGATGTGTTAATTGAAATGCATCCCATGTCACCTGGTTCCCTGTGACAATAGTACCTATTTATAAGTAACAAGCTTATACCTCAATATATAGTTTTTCAATGGCTAAACCACACTTTCCACTGCAAAACCTAACCCTGTCACAATATTCAGAGAGATTAATTAGGCTGCAATGCCGGATCATAACGGGCTATCTGTAACCTTTTACTCATGCTCACTATGGCACATCGTTCAACTTACCTAAATTACGCTTGTTTCGCTCACCCATACGACAGCACGTCAGATTTACACAACACTTGGTCAACTAAAACAAAGACTTACACCACACTTTGTATGGATATGAATCTGCAAATAAAGTACAATCTCCCGAATTCGCCAGTAAGTTGAATTTTAAATATTGCCAATTGGTATAATAATGGAGAAAAATAGATGCACTTAGGTTTTAAAGCGAGGATTAACATTAGTGTTGCCATATTAGTAACTATCTCTATGGTAACGCTGGGTATACTTAATATTAATACCTTAAAACAGGATATGATCGGCAATCTGACGAACACAACGACAAACAAAGTTGAACATGAAGCATCACAGATCGCAACATGGATCACCGCCAAAATTGCGGTGATCCATAACAGTAGTTCCCACTTCTCACAACAGTTAAGCACCGATAAAAACTTAAGTTTAGTACGTATTATTGCCGAATCCATTGGTATTTCAAATGTTGCAGTTGCTTACGAAAATGGCACTACGTTTGTAGCCAAAGGTGGTGATGACGGCGTTTTACCTGTTTCGGATACATTTAAACAGCGCGCTTGGTATCAGCTGGCAAAACGTAATGGAAAAACATCTCTCACCGATATTTATACTGACTCTATCACGAATAAACAAGTGATCAGTATAGCAACACCCGTGTATGACAATGGCAGTTTCACTGGTGTTTTACTGGGTGATTTACAATTAGATGACGTAGTCAGTCAAGTGCAAGCAATCCGCTTCGCTGGCGGTGCCGCAACATTAGCAGATAATAACAATGTGTTTATTGCCAGCGATGATCCCAACGATTTAGGCAAAACCCCTTCACAGGTCCACTCTGTTTTTACCCCGATAGAACATGCATTTGACGCACAAGAGCAAGGGGTGATTAGCTTTGTCTATCTCAATACCAATTTTGACGGATATTTTAAACGTATTGACTTGACCGATGGCGTGCATTGGACCCTGATGGTCTTTATCGATAATGCTTCTGTTATGTCAATAATTGATACCGCAATAACGGAATCAATTTTAATGGGCATCGCACTCATTATATTAAGCATCTTCGCTATTATATTGATTGTAAAGCGTATCTACACTCCTATTCTGCATCTGAAGACAGCAGTACTTGATCTGGCTAGCGGTAATGGCGATCTGACACGCCGATTAGAAGTCAACGGGCAAGATGATCTGGCTGATATTAGCCAGGGATTTAATGATTTTGTTAGCAACCTGCAAGACATGATGCTGCAAGTTGTCAATTCAACAAGCGACATTTCCAGCAATGTGGAGCAATTAAGTGCCTCAGCGCAACAAAATGAAGCCGTGTTATTGTCGCATTCCAGTGAGACAGAACAGGTTGTGACCGCCATCCATGAGATGAGTGCGACAGCAAACTCAGTGGCAGAAAGTGTTCAGCAATCTGCTGAAATCGCGGAATCTACCAAGCAAGAGGCCACTCATTCTCAAATTGTGGTTAGAAATGCAGTAAACAGTGTGGCATCTCTGGTCGATGAGGTTGATGAAATGGCGCAACGTATTCAAGCAACAAACGACGACGCACACCATATCGGTTCTGTACTTTCAGTGATTGGTGGGATTGCTGATCAGACCAATTTACTTGCCTTAAATGCAGCGATTGAAGCGGCTCGCGCCGGTGAACAAGGGCGTGGATTTGCCGTCGTTGCGGATGAAGTTCGGGCGCTAGCGGGCAGAACACAGGAAAGTACTGCACAAATTAGCGAAATGTTGGCTAAGTTATTGAGTGGCACCACTACAGTTGTTGAAGCAATGGAAGCAACAAAATTGAGTTGCGAGACTACGGCAAAAACTACTTCAGAAGTTTCTGGCAGTTTGGATAACATGAGTGCTTCTGTCATTCAGATCGATGATCTCGGTTCCCAAATTGCTACCGCAGCGGAAGAACAAAGCTCTGTTGCTGAAGAGGTTAATCGTAACATGCTGGCTATTCAGGAAATTGTCACCGAGTTAGTACAAAGCGGTCGCAATAACGTAGAAGCAACTGAATCCCTTGCCCAATCAAATCAGAAATTATTCCAATTAGTTAGCCAGTTCAAATTACTGTGAGTTAGCCAATACAAATTACATTACATTCATCGTTATTACCGTGAATGTAATGTGTAGACAGACAACTTGCCTTGTAAAGGATTTATTATGAGAAAAACATGTTTAAACTTGCTAAATGAAGATGCGGTAAACCAGATTTCACCCCGTTTCCAGCAGCTTTATCAGGAAGTATTTGCCGATTATTTCTCCCGAGACCCCGCACGCTGGCCTGTTTTTGCAGAATCCGGGTTTGCGGCAATGACCCAATTCCGCTCCCTGCAGTTATCACCGGAACGGCGTTTAACCAGCTATCCAAACGGGCCTGAACTGCAGCAAACATTACTTGAAAATTCAACAATGCCATCTGGTCGTACAAAACCGAATGGACAGTGTGACGACATGCTGGCATTTGCAGCAGCACTCTCTAAAAACTGGGAAAACCCGTCATCGGTAGAAAACGTTGTCACTATGCCCTGCGATCCGGCTATCTATGGCTCCATGATGGGCACATTAGCAAATCCTAACCTGGCTTACAGTGAATATTCAGGAATGGCCGATCAGCTGGAAAAAAATGTGGTTCGCCAGATTGCCAGCCTGGTGGATTACGATGTAGCTCAGGCAACGGGCCTGTTCACCCAGGGGGGTACATTCTGTAATCTATACGGTTATCTGCTTGGTTTGCGCAAATCACTGCCAAATGCCAAGTTTACCGGTATGGGCATGATTGAAGATTACCGCATTTTAAATTCTCAGGGCGGCCATTATTCCAATATGACCAACCTGTCTCTGCTTGGTGTTGATATTCGCAAGAAAACAATCCGGATCAAGGTAACAGAGAGCCACGATATCGATTTAGATGACATGGAACAGCAGCTTCGCGCCTGTTTTGCGGTTAATTGCCGGGTGCCAACGATTATGCTGACGATGGGCACAACCGACACTTTTGCAGTAGATCAGGTCAAGCCTGTGTATGATCTTCGCAACCGATTATGTGAAGAATATGAATTAATTGTTAAACCGCATATTCATGTTGATGCAGCGGTTGGTTGGTCGATGATATTTTTTAATAGTTATGATTTTTCCAGCAACCCACTAGAGATCAATCAGGCCACATTAGTCGGTATTGAACGGACCATGGAACGCGTGAAGGAACTGAAATATGCAGATTCCTTTACGGTCGATTTCCAAAAATGGGGCTATGTTCCTTATACTTCCAGCCTGATCATGATCAAGAACAAAGACGACATGAAAGCACTGGAAAATGATCCGGAAAATTTCTCCTATTTTGAGCATGACCTGCAAGGGCAAACACACCTTCAGTCGACAATTGAATGTTCCCGCGGCGCGGCGGGTATGTTTGGTGCCTATTCAGCATTAAAGTATATGGGCTTGGAAGGCTATCAGATAGTACTGGCGCACTGTTTACAGAACGCCAACTACTTCCGTCACGAATTGCAAAAACTCGGCTGTGTACGTTTGATCACGCCGGAAAATCAGGGACCAAGCGTCGGGTTCAGACTGTATAATCCAGCCTTGGTTACTGACGTGGATGCTGAATTTGAAATAGAACAACAGTGTATGACTAATCCTGATTATGCCGATCGTTTACTCAGAAATAACCGCTGGCATCGCGAGGTCTTTAATCAATGTGGCAAGGTTGGTTTGTATACTAACTGGGTTGAGTTCATTTCCCGCTCCGCCTATAACAAGTACGGTAAATACTCTTATATTCCCGGAGAAAAAGCCGTATTCATGAACCCTGCTGCAGGACGAGAACAGATTGATGCGTTCATCGCTAACATCCGTCGCGTAAGCGGCTGTTAGACTGTTAACTACATTGTGCAAGTGCACTTTCGCACAATAATGTAGCCCTGCGATGTTATGTTATTAGTTTGGTTCCCCTTGGTTGTTTCAGCCAAGGGGACTCATTACTTGAATCCAGTAACACCCTATTTAAATAAGCTAAATTTCTTGGTGAATTCACGTAAAACGTCTGTTTCACCAAACAGGCAAATACCTAAATATTCCAGATCCGCGTCTTTCGTTTCACGGGTTGTTGCTTGCTGAATAACAGAGCCGCCCTCGATCATCGTATGAGTGAAGTCAGTAAATTTAATATTTCTGGCTAGCGCTTCTTCTCTCACTTTTCTGATTTTATTCGAGTTATCCGCTTTTAAAACAATAAAAGGATAGTGGGATAAATTGGGGTGGGAATGATCATCCATATCAATATAATTAATATACTTTGCATCATCGCTGTCTAGCAAGTTGGATAAACCAACGCTGATATGGCCCAACACATTTAGCGTGCGCCCTGTTTCCATTTTTTTATTTAAAATGGCAACAAATCGTTTTTCATTTTCATCTGGTAATGCTGTCATCACTGCTCCTTGCTAATACCTGCTACCTGAAAATAGACGCCGCAATACCTGAGTGAAATTATCCAACCGAGTGATTGTTTTTTCGTGCTGTCTTTTCTGATTTATCACATCTGGATGCATGTCGACTTCTTTAACTAATTTATCGAATAACGCGATTCTTTGATCTTCAGATAGGAAATTTTCACGGAGTAACTTCAATTCCCCTGCATCCAGCCAAATGCCTGCGCAATTTGGGCATTCATCAATTTCCAATACGCGTTTGGGACTATAAAAACGCCTCATCATCACTATATCTTCGCATTTAGGGCAGTTAATACGCTTATTTTCATCGAGAATGACGGCCTCAAATTGTGATAGATGCTCGACCAGTACCTCTCCGCGCATTTCATGTTCTTCATCGAATTTGTCTAATTCATGGTTATCAAAAAACACACCTCCGCATTGCTCCGATACATCTACCGCTATTTTGCCGACGTTCACAGTTTTAAGTAAACTTCCTGTTCTTGGACACTTCATTAATACTCCGCTCCTTCATCTAGATTTAAATATACCAACGTGCATGCTTTATATGAGAAATTTATACTATTCGTCAATTAAAAGGAAATTAAAAGGAAATTATTATAGGTAGACGATTAACAGGGGAAAGTGTAAACAGAGTCTAGTCTGTCGGATAATTGATAACTAAATTATTGATTTTATCTACTTTACCGATTGCAGTCGAGTTTCTAAATCCTTTAATGCCGGATCCCCGGGGGTTATCTGTTCCAGTCTATTCACCTGTTTTATCGCTTCAGGTATGTTGCCGCTCGCTTCCAGCACCAGAACATAAACATAACCAAACCTCGGATTACTCGGTTCCAACTCTGCGGCTCTTTTCAATGCGCTAGTCGCGAGTTTCCACTGCTTCCGGGCAATATAAATTAACCCGACATTATGCAGCGCCATTGCGTGTTCGGGTTCAACATCCAGGATCTCATCTAATAATGCCTTGCTTTTGCTGAGCTCACTCATTTCACGGTAGATACTGGCAAGGTTAAGCTTGGCGGGAAGAAACGCGGGCTGGATGGTGATGGCATTTAAATACTGCAACGCCGCCTGTTTCAGATCGCCAATCTTGTATGCCAAATCGGCTAAGGCCAGCTGAGCAGAGAGCAAATCTCCCTGCTGTTGATAGGTTGCGACAGCTTCTTGCAACGCATCCTGCATCGGCTTTTGAGCTTTTTCTGGCAACTCACGCCTGAAGGCCGGCGCGAGTAATTTTATTGCCTGCAGACGGATATTATTGTCGTCATCATAAAGCAGACCAAAGCCTATCTGGAGCTGCAAAGGAAACGGTGCCCTTTCCAGCGCGCTGATCACCCCAAGTTTTACTAAATTCTGTTCATCATTTGCCAGGATATTGAGAATTTGCGCATTGATGGGATCATTCACATTGAGGTGGCCTAACAGCACAGCTCTGCGCATCGGCGGCTGGGAAGTGTCCTGTATCAATTCTCGTATGCGTTTTTCTCCTGTTGAGAAATCCTGTTGGTACAGCATCACAGCGGCACCGATATCAGAATAATCGCCAAAAACCAGGGCTTTTTTAGCAATAAGTTGTTGCTGTGACCATTCGCTGTCTTCCTCTTTATGGCAACTTAAGCAGACATCCGGCGAGTCTAATACATTATTCACCCAGGGATTAGGCACACGAAAAGCGTGATCTCGTCTGTCATCTACTCCCATATAACGCTTAGTAGGCATATGGCAATCGACACATTGACTGCCATCAGAGCCAGACTCATGCAATGTGTGTGCAGGAACATCAAAAGTCGATTCCCTATGGCACTGGGTACACAGGCTATTGTCCTGAGCTCGCACTTTACCTGAATGGGGATCATGACAGTTACTACATGTAACCCCAGCCGCCGCCATCTTTGACTGAGTAAACGAGCCATAAACATACACTTCATCTTGGATCTGTCCATCGGCATGGTAGAGATCGGGAATAGCTAAACGAGGAATATAATTCGCACTAAAGGCACTACCTCCAACGCCATCTCCGGTATTACCGCTAAATGTCGATCTGCGGCTGTGGCAGGCTGCACACTGTCCAACCTGGCCATGATCAAGACTGACCTTGGATGCCGCATCGCGCACTGCTGTGGATTTCCCTTTCTGAAATAACCAGTTATCACCCCGCTTCAGCGATTGAGCAAAACCTGAATTTAATGCAGATTTATCTGCGGTTTTAAGCTGTATGTGTTTTTCAGCTGGGCCATGACAGGCTTCACAGCTGACGTTTATCTCACTCCAGGTCGTTTTATAACTGCCTGAGTTGGGTTGGTACTGCCGTTTTAGGTCGGTTGAGTGACACCCCGCACAGCGTGCGTTCCAGTTATTAAACTGTCCCTTCCAATAGAATTGCGCCTCGGGGCTATGGGTTGCATCATACAAATTATACCAACGCTGTCCGCCCTCTGCTTTACTGCGCGAATCCCAGGCAACAGTATAAGCCTGCAACCTGCCTTCACCGATATCCACCAGCGGCTGTTGCAGGGGATAGTAACCAAAAACATACGGGACAGGATAGCGCTTACCTGCCACCCCTTTCTTACCTGTAATGATGTAATAACCCTGCTCATCATAACCAAAGATTGTCCATCCATCTTTCGATTCAAATTTAACCTTAGAAAAATCACCTAACACAGTCTGATTATCGGCCTGCTGCATCGCCTTGGCATGATCCGATTGCAGCCAATGATCGACTTCAGCCTGATGACAATTACTGCAACTTTCATTACCCATATATTGTTGTGCAACACTGCTTTTCGGTGCGGGCATAGCGACAGCATTCGTGTTTATCAAAGCAAAAAAGACAAAGATAGAAATACAAATTAAACAAATATGGAAAGGGGTATGCCTTAAACTCATTAAGTTACTCACTGTATGATCTTTTAATTTATATTTTTTAATTCAGAATTGTTTAACTCCGAGCTTTCCAAAACCTGCGTTGGAACATCCTTGTTACAGCGTCCATATAAAGCGGCCAGTTGCGCTAAAATCAACTCCCTCAACAATATGCTACTGACCTAATACCTGAGACTTAAGTCCCTCTTTAAGTTAATCCAGCTGTTGATCAATAACTTGATTGCACATACTTGATTGCACATACTTTATTGCTCATAGATGTCCTATAAAAATAGCGCATGACATACCCTTAACTGCTTAATTACTAATTGGTTGCTGCAGCTTATCCATGACCTGATCTAGGCTAAAGCTTGCGGCTTTTTGGCTTGGTGGATATTCCTTAAATGTTGCCAGGAACTTACCAACATAAGCCTGTGCAGGCACCAGCATGAATACTCGGTCTATCACCCAGTCCCAATAGGTATTTGAAGTGATATCAGCATTTTCATAGGGGTCCATGCGTAAGTTATAGATCTTAGGAAAACGTAACTCAACAAAAGGTTCAGCCCAGAGCTGTAAAGTCCCTTGAATACGTTGTTCCATGAACACTAATTTCCATTTGTTGAAACGTAATGCGGCCAGATCGCCGTCATCAGTGAAATAGAAGATCTCTTCACGTGGCCCTTTTTCCTCCTCACCTTTTAAGTAAGGCAGGAAGTTATAGCCATCGAGGTGATTATTAAAGGTTTTGCCATTGGCTTTGTGGCCTTTTAGCAATTTTTGTTTAACTTGATCATCACCGCCGATGGCTGCAAATGTTGGCAGCCAATCCATATGGTGCATGATCTCATTTGAAACTGACCCTGCTTTAATCTTGCCTGGCCAGCTAACCATAGCGGGAACGCGGTACGCACCTTCCCAATTAGTATTTTTTTCACCACGGAAAGGGGTTGTGCCCGCATCAGGCCAGCTATTCATGTGCGGTCCATTATCGGTGGAGTAAAAGACGATCGTGTTCTGTTTTATACCGAGATCATCCACTTTCTTCAATAACTGACCAACGTGCCTGTCGTGTTCGAGCATACCATCGGCATAATTGCTGATACCACTGGTACCCTGTAATTCAGTTTTAACATGCGAACGGAAGTGCATGCGAGTACCGCTCCACCAGACAAAGAAAGGCTGCTTCGCTTTGACAGTGCGCGCCATGAAAGCCATAGCCGCATCAACTGTTTCATCATCTACCGTTTCCATGCGTTTCTTGGTCAACGGCCCCGTATCTTCAATTTTTCCATCCGCATAAGAATGGATAACGCCACGAGGACCGAATTTTTTCTTGAATTCAGGATCTTTCGGATAATCGATGTTTTCGGGCTCTTCTTCCGCATTCAGATGATAAAGATTACCGAAAAACTCATCAAAACCATGATTAGTCGGTAAAAACTTATCTTGATCGCCTAAATGATTTTTACCAAATTGACCAGTGGCATAACCCATAGGTTTGAGTATCTCAGCGATAGTGGCATCACTGTCTTGAAGGCCAACATCAGCCCCGGGCATACCCACTTTACTCAAACCTGTTCTGAATACACTTTGCCCCGTAATGAAGGTCGAACGACCAGCGGTACAGGATTGTTCACCGTAATAATCGGTGAACATCATGCCCTCTTTGGCAATACTATCGATATTCGGTGTTTTATATCCCATTAAACCAAACGTATATGCACTGATATTGGACTGTCCGATATCATCACCCCAAATAACCAAAATGTTAGGTTTTTCAGCAGCAAAAAGGCTTGATGATAACAACCCCAATGTGGCGACTGAAAGCTGGGTAACTTTTCTTATCCGAAACATAAACTACCTCTTGCTATCCTTAAAAATCAAATTAAAAAACATCGAATATAATCAATGCTTTTCTCTCTTATTCATGAAACGATAGATCCCTAGGTTTTAAACCTAATGGATAGCCTTATTAGCTAAGGGAAGATAATTTATACTATATAAAAAACGATCCCGTAAAGGGTTGCTTTACAATTGCACGGCATAATATCAACCAATATTAATAATAAGACCTATTCAGTATTTACCACAAACACTCTTTACGCTAATACATAGTTATTATTACTTGATTAAATGCCCCCCTCCCCTATCTACCGTATGGCCTAACTGATTCACTATCTGACTAACTACTAATGAATCGATGTGACTGAATAATTTGTACCATCTCTGGCACTGGTAGTTTTACCCGTTCTCACACTCATCAGCGCGGACAAAACGATTTTTCGGATACCCACCAAAACAGGCGAAACGTCCCGAAAGCTTTCAGGTTTAGTGATAGGCATAAATGGGATCTGAGGGGGATTGCACTTCATCGCGTAAGAAACGATATATCGTCAACATAGGCTACAGTAATCTTTGCGTTGATTGCTTATTTGAGCAACGCCATTGAGTCCACATTAAAACGATACACCTCAAATGAATTTTCTTTTTCTTTGAGTACAAGCGAAACGGTTGCCTGGCCGTGTTCATATTTTACTGGAATAAGGTAGCTGACTAGCGTGAACGGGCCATCGCTACTGGAAGTAATATTTTGAAGTTCAGGTTGCGCCATCGAGATATAATACCCGAGTTTGCGTAAGTAGGTGGCCACCTGTTCGAAGTCTTCAACGGGGACGCCTTCTAATGTTTCAGGTGCCATGTAACTTTTCATTATGATGGGGTCCCATGTTGATATATCTGGGATAGCACTCGCAATAAAAGGCACTGCTATTTCATCATAACCCGCAGATTTGTAAGCTTTCCACGTGCCTAAGCTGGCAAATATACCTATAACTATCAGCACGGCGACACCGACGCCTTTTACCATCTTCTTGATCATAAGTTCCCTCTTATTATGTAACTATCAAGCGTGTGTATTGAATTAAAGCTATACACCTACCTTAGCACTTCAAAATCAAAGGAGTCGGTTAAAAAAGTATGGAGTACTCATCAAATGGTGCAGCGTGGAATTAAGTCTTGGTACTAACATTGACGTATATATAGGGGCATAAAGGTAGCTATGGGTAGGTAGTATGTTCTCTTTCAATCATTACTACATTCCTTGTATTATGTGTGCGTTAGGGTGACCGTGTTCTAAGCTATTACTTGACCTGTATTTTTAACTCTACGCGGTTCCCTTCTGGATCATTAATATAGATTGATCGGCCAACCCCCTCTGCCCCATACCGGTCAGCAAACTCACCGATATCGATACCTTGCGCTATCAAATGTTGTTTAATTTCAGCTTCCGAAATAGGTCTATTTTCCGAAGTAGGCCTGAGTTGCAGACAAAAATGATCCATGTTGTTTTCGGTTTTTGTCGGTACACCGCCACCCATCTTTCCAATTTTGCTGTCCACTGTAACCAAGTCAATCAACGCATTACCAGCCCGCAACTGGGTTAGTCCTATTTCAGTAGACGTTTCACGCTCTACCTTACAGCCCAATACTTCGGTATAAAAATACAGCATTTCAGGTAATTTAGTTGTTCTTAATACGATGTGATCAATGCCTGCGATCTCTAGCATGTTACTTTTCCTTGTTTGGCAACTCAATTAAACTAAGGGCCTCTGCACCCTAAACGATGGCCCTAGCTATTATATGCACAACCTGAAACGTAATCCAAACTATCTGACGTCAATTAACCTCTGTTAGCCGCGGTTGATTGTAATATCGGATACAAAACCATGCTCGGTACTAATCAGTGCTTGCTTGAGCATGCCGGCCGCTTCTTCTGCCGTCATAAATTTTGCCGTGTCCAAGTCTGTTCCGCTGGTTTTCCAAAAGTCCGTCGCCATTCCGCCAGGATAAACCGCAATCAGTTTCATCGGATAGCCCTTAAGTTCCAGGCGAACGGATTCGACCAGCCCCCGCACAGCCCATTTCACGGCACAGTAGGTAGATTCACCCGCTTTAGCAACCTGTGCGGCTGTAGACATCACAATAACGACATTAACCTTATGATCGCGATAACGTCGAACTAACTCACGGATCAATAAGATCGTGGTAGTGACATTATTGTCGATCAGTAGCTTAATAGCCGCGGGTTCCTGCTCTTCTATTGCACCGAAATAACCACTGCCAGCACAGTGAATAACGGTATCAGGCACCTGTTCGAGATTATCCAATAAGGCCGAAACTGATCCTGGATCACTAAGGTCTGATTGCTGAGTCCGTAGTATCGCGGGGATCGTTCCCGATACGCCTGCCTGATTGGTTATACTTTCTGAGACCTGTGTTAGACGTTGCTCATTACGTCCCGTAATTAACAATGTCATGCCGTCCACATAATACAAATGCGCCAGAGCAGCACCGAGGCCACTACTGGCACCTGTGATTAAAATCATCCAATTTCCTTAAATACAGTTCTCTGCAAAATCATTAAGCTAATCGCAGTCAGCGTCGTCAAATTTATAGCTCTTTTAACATCCACACATCACAGCCGCTGTGTTCACTGCCAGCTAATGGGCGGGGTAAATGTTGAAAGCCTAGGTGCTCATACAATACGATAGCTGATTTCATATTCGATAATGTATCGAGATAACACTTTTCGAAACCTTTCTTTTTAGCATAAGCCAAACAGTTTACGGTGAGATCTTTACCAAGGCCCAAGCCACGACTTTCTGGTAGCAAGAATAATTTACGTAATTCACACACATCACTGCGTTCATTAAACGCCGCAATACCACAACCACCCACAATCTGGCCATCGATAATGGCAACAAGATAGATGCTGCGACTTTTGTCATTATAATACTGGCTCATAGTGAGCACTTCTGGATCAGAAGGGCCAAAACCATCACCAATGGCACCGTATTCAGTACCTACATGTTCGATGATCTGACACACCTTTTTATCATGCTCAGGTTTTATCTCTTCAATTTTGTATGACACTCGTTTTTACTCCAGAAACAATTGGATACACTGGTATTAAACCTCCTCCGGTGCATCCTCGTCAAATTGCACGACACCTTCAGGCATAATCTCCCACTTTGCTTTAGAGCCAACATATATGTGTATGCCAATCTCTATCTCAGGATCACCGTTCACGCAGCCCAAGGTGACGCCATGCACAACACCATTCAAAATACCACAAAGCGTAGAACCACATTGACTGCAGAACTGCAGCCCAAAGCCATGTTTGCCACTATAAGACGTGAGTAATTCCTGCCCAGATAGCCACTTAAACTCAGAGGGTTCAACTAAGGCATAAGCGGAAGCCTGAGCACTAAATGCCTTTCGACAATCAGAGCAATGGCAGGATCTGGCATCACGCAGTCGACCGTCAATTCGATATTTAATTTCACCACAAAAACACTCGCCAGTAATTTGCATTTTTATTCCCCTTGGGCAATTAACGCCTTAGTTCATAAATCAAACAATAGTACCACTTTAATGGTTAAAAAGAATACTGATATGTTTTTTGTGATCCCATTGCAACATAATTGATTAACCCTTTGTTTATTATACAAAAATAAACTGTTCAATGCAACATGAGTGACAATAATAGGTTCACCATAAACAGTCCTATTACGCAGTGCTTATTAAATTAATAATGCTTTAATACTGTATCAATCTTCTCACTTATTTCTATACAAAAATCAAGGCATGAACAATAAGATAAGAATACTACTTTGACCTATCCCAACGTGCTTTTGATTCAACGCCCTATTTAACCATATGGTTTGGTTTTATTTTCTCATCAGACAAGCAACGTTCGAAGTAAAGCATGTCCACATTTATCGATCATTATAATGCCTTTAAAGCCCGTTATCGGGCGGTAATGAGCAACGACCATTTACTTCATTTCCCGCCATAATTGAGTAGAAAACATACTAATATCATTTTTTGAAATTCTATTTTAAGGCCCATGATTAGCCCATAAACCCAGCGAAACCAAAAATTGAATTGGCCTTAGAAATGTAGTCTAATCCCGACTCCATTAGCCATCAATTTGCTTTTAAAAAATAATAATGAAAAAAATAACTCAGCTCTTTGTTCTAGTAATGTTGATGACCATGTCACGTGCCACCGATGCATCACCAATCACTCAGGCAGACTATGTTTTAGTACAAAAATCTGCCAGAAAACTCTTTCTTTTACATAATAATATGGTAATTAAATCCTACGATATCTCCCTGGGTAGAAAACCGATCGGTCCCAAAATAAAGAAAGGCGACAGAAAAACACCTGAAGGGCTATATATTATCGATTTTAGGAACAGAAAGAGTAAATACCATCTGAGTCTGCACATTACCTATCCTAACGAGCAGGATAAGGCTCGCTCCAAAGAGCTGAATGTTAATCCTGGTGGCAGTATTTATATTCACGGCCTGCCAAACAAAAAGCGTAATCCGTCCTACCTCATTGGGTCAGACTGGACATATGGCTGTATTGCGGTGAGTAACAAGCAGATTCGAGATATAGCAAGCTATGTGCCTGACGGAACCCCTATTCACATAAAGCCATAGCCATAATGAGTGCTGCGCATTTTAAGTCCAACTAAGTGAGCCAATTTTTTTCTCTATTTAGCCGTTGTTGATCATCATTTAGCTGTTGCGCCTCATCATTTAACAATAACTGTTATTTTTTTAGAAAGTAGCGGGGGGTTGTAGGGAACGTGCGCATAATTGCCCAAAATAAGCTGTAAAGTATGCATTCCTGGAGCCAGTGTTAACTGTGTTTCCGTATGTCCACCACCAAAATGCCTGAGTTTATCGGAGGGCGGCATGGGTTTGGTCATGTTTGGTAATACACCACCATCAATTAACAGATGATGGTGCCCGGTTGTTGCCATGTCGATTCCAGCGGGTGCTACACCCATACCGTTCAAACCAAATTGCACCTTAAATGTTTGCGGCACTGCTTGTCCATCCTCAGGGCTAATAATATATACCGTGACGCCATCGGGCGCTGCCGACGGGGATTCTTGTTCCAACGCCACCGCACTAAAACCAATAAAAAACAGTGCTAATAACATACTTCTTTGTAGCATAATGACTCCTACATTCGTTTAAGTTGCTATCACCTTACAATAATCAAATTATCCAATGTTTTGACCCTGTGGTGATTAATAAATCAAGAGATATATCCATGACAATTTCTTACCCATTATTTTACAATCACCGTTATTTTTTTAGAAACTAGTGGGGTTTTGTGGGGCACATGCGCATGATCAGCCAGAATAAGTTGCAGCGTGTGCTTGCCTGGAGAGAGTGTTAACTGCGTCTCCGTTTGGCCACCACCAAAATGCTTGAGGTTTTCTGTCGCCGGTAACGGCTTAGTCATATTAGGAAGTTCCTTACCGTCAATTAACAGATGGTGGTGGCCTGTTTTTGCTCGTTCGATACCTGCTGGTGCCACTCCCATACCCGCCAACCCAAATCGCACAGTAAATGTTTCCGGTACAGTCTGCCAGTCGAGTGGCGAAATAATATAGACTTTTTGGCCTGGAGGGTGTGATTCAGTCCCGTGCCCAAACGCGGCTGATGTCAACGTCAATCCCATACAAAAAAATACAGACACTATGATGCTTTTTAGCATGTTCTATTCCTCATTCGTGAACATTATTGTCACATGACGACTCGTATTTTATACGCATTCAAATACCCTAACGTAGTGCCTAATCTGTTCAGTTTTATAATGTCAGAAAGACCAGAGCATTATCTATTTCATTAATTGTAGCCAATACTCGACTATTTGCAGCGAATACATCAGCCCATTTTTTGGGCCCGAAACCATCAACATCGGCGAGGTGCAGCACCCTATTCTTCAAAAAAAGGGCCGCTAAATAAAATAGCGGCCCTTTTTTCGGTACTGATTACAAATTACTTAGCGCATTGTTCTGCTTTTTTAGTGGCTTTTATACTGGCTTTCTCGAGACGGCGTTCATCAATGATGTGTTTAATTTCGCCGCCGATGTGAGATTCTCCGCGTTTTTCAGCCAAGCTAATTTGGCGTTCACGTTCAGCAAAACGACTGCGCTGGCTTTCACTTACTTGATCATGGCAGCGGTGACAACTAAGCCCCTTAACATAATGCTCACTTTGCATTTCTGCTTGTGTAAGCGGGTAACGACAGGCAAAACACTGGTCGCATTGACCTTGTTCCAAATCATGATTGACAGATACACGGCCATCGAAAACAAAACACTCACCTTCCCACATTGTTTCTTCAACAGGCACTTCTTCCAGATACTTTAAGATCCCACCCTCGAGGTGATACACCTCTTCAAACCCCTGTTCCTTCAAGTAAGCCGTCGACTTTTCACAGCGAATACCACCGGTGCAATACATTGCAACTTTTTTATGGGCCGTTTTATCTAAGTTATTTTTAACATACTCAGGAAACTCACGGAACGTTGCTGTATTCGGGTTTACCGCATTTTGGAATGTGCCAATTTCAATTTCGTAATCATTACGGGTATCAATCAATAATACGTCTGGGTCTGAAATAAGCGCATTCCAATCTTTTGGTTTCACATAAGTGCCTACAATGTGGCTTGGATCAATGCCTTCAACCCCCATGGTCACGATCTCTTTCTTCAGTTTAACTTTAGTGCGGTGAAATGGATTTTCATCCGCGTAAGACTGCTTAAAAGAAATGTCGGCTAAACTGAGATCTTCTGCTAAAAAAATCAGTATTTGATCGATACTAGTTTGCGGGCCAGCAATAGTGCCATTAATACCTTCCGTTGCGAGCAATAAAGTGCCTTTAATATCAAGACTTTCCATTTTAGCTAATAGGGGATTGCGTAAATCAGTAAAATTTTCTAACCATATAAATTTATATAGTGCACAAACCGTTATTTTAGATGTACTTACGGGTGACATAAATTGTTCTCCATTGAACTAACTGGAACGTAAATCCAGCGCTGTAGATTAAGGTCGAGGATCCTAGCAGAATGCCTTGATATTAAATAGTCAGGTTTTTTAACACTTGAATAGATTCCACTCGACTATCAACGTAAATAAAACCTTATAAAAAACCGTATGATGTTGATTATAAATAATATAAAAACCAATATTCAATATAAATAAAATGTACTGCGGTGGTTACATGAAGTTAAATTTTATACCTTAGGGGTATATATGGCATGATAATTGATTGATTACCAATAACACTTATCAATTCGAGAATGGCTTTTATGGTGATAAACCCGCAATTAACTGCATTTCTTCAACGCAACAAACTCGATAAGTCTTATTTGGCTAATGCGTCAAAATGGTACGCATCGCTGATTATCACTATTAGAACGCACCAAATCAGTGCATCAACGCCGCTACTGTTAGGGGTAAACGGCTGCCAGGGCTCAGGTAAATCAACACTCGCAGATTACCTGAATACTTTTTTAAGCAGTGAGTATAAAATGAGTGTAGCGGTATTATCCCTAGATGATTTTTATTACAGCCACCAACAACGTAAACAACTAGCGACACACGAACACCACTTGCTGCAGACAAGGGGCGTACCGGGTACTCATAATATGTCACTTGCCAATGCCACAATAGCCAAGCTGAAAAATGCGAATGACAAATCTAAGCCAGTCACCCTGCCCCGCTTTAACAAAAAGACCGATGACCCCTACCCCGAGTCAGAATGCCCGAAAATACACGGGCCTGTAGACGTTATTATTTTAGAAGGCTGGTGCTTGGGTATCCCCGCACAATCTGACGAAGCATTGCTCACGCCCATCAATCAGTTAGAAGTAAAACATGATAAATATGGGGTATGGCGCCGTTATGTAAATAGCCAAATAAACGATCACTATGCCGCTTTATACCAAAAAATAGACATATTAGTCATGCTCAAAGCACCCAGTTTTAACGCTGTCTATCAATGGCGATTAGAGCAGGAGCTAAAATCAACTCAGGCTATGGATGAAGCGGAGGTGAAAAGCTTCATCGCTTATTTTCAGCGGCTGACCGAACACGGACTAGAAACACTGCCACCGTTATGCCACTGGGTTTTTGAATTAGACAATATGCGTAATATAGTTAAGGTTGATACCCCCGCGTTACTCAAACCGCCGAGCTACCCCGTTATCTTTACCGATCTCGATGGTACATTACTTGATCATTACGATTACAGCTTTGCACCAGCCCTCACTACGCTGGCTCATCTGCGTGACGAGGCAATTCCGGTGATCCCCAATACCAGCAAGACATACAGTGAATTACTCACATTACGCAAAGAACTGGCATTGGATGGCCCTTTCATTGTCGAGAATGGTGCTGCTGTCTACATCCCGGTTAATTACTTTCCTCACCAACCGCGGGGTACTATTTTACAGAGTGATATTTTACAGAGTGATGTTTTACAAGATGATATTTTGCAAAGTAATGTTTTGCAGGATCGTTACTGGGTTAAGTCCTTGGTTAATTCTCGCAGCCACTGGCTAACATTACTCAGCAATACACCAAAAGAGTTCATCCCGCTTTTTACCAGCATGAGTGATATGACAGTACGTGACATTGCATTAGCGACCGGTTTGGATGATGCGAGTGCCGCCCTTGCAAGCCAGCGCCAATACGGTGAACCAGTACTTTGGCACGGCAATGCGAAGCAAAAGCGAGCATTTATTCAATATCTAACAGACCAGGGAGCCACCATCTTAGAAGGAGGTCGTTTCATTCACGTTTGCGGTGATTGCAACAAGGGTGCAGCAATGGAATGGCTACTGAGTCAATTTCAATTTTTTAATCCAGCGCAATTACCTCACGCCATTGCATTGGGTGATGGTAACAATGATATCGCCATGCTGGAAGTAGCCCAGCATGCGGCGATCATCCTTTCTCCCGTACATGCGTTGCCTATTTTAAAACGTAAAAAAAATGTCATCACCAGTAATAAAACAGGTCCGGCAGGCTGGGCAGAAGTCGTCCCTCAAATTTTGCATGCATTTTATTCCAATACCATTTATTCCAACGCCTCACTTACTATTTGTAATACAAGCAATAACTCACTTAACAAGAAGGAAGATTATCATGGCTGATTTTTATCAAAATGGTGTAGTGACTACATTACATAACCTGAACCAACGTCCGTTAGAAGAGATGGAAGCTGAACTCATCGCATTTTCAAAAATGCGCCCAATGTCACTTATTTTACCCTCTTTATTTTCGGAGTTAGAAGGTGAAGCACTCCCCGACATTATTCATCACCTCAAAGAAGTACCTTACCTCAATGAGATTGTGATTGGTCTGGATCGTGCGGATCAGGATCAATATAAACATGCCCTTAAATTCTTTGGTGAACTGCCACAACATCACCGTATCCTCTGGAATGATGGTCCACGCCTACAGGCGTTAGATACTGAACTCGCCGCCTTGGGCTTGGCGCCAAAAGAGCTGGGTAAGGGTCGCAACGTCTGGTATTGCATGGGGTATATTCTGGCCTCAGGAAAATCTGAATCAGTGGCACTGCACGACTGTGACATTCTCACTTATGATCGATCGCTGCTTGCACGCTTAATTTATCCTGTCGCAAACCCGCAATTTAACTATGAGTTCTGTAAAGGGTTTTATGCCCGTGTCGCCAACGGGAAAATTAATGGGAGAGTATCAAGACTGCTCATTACACCACTATTACGTGCGCTTAAAAAGGTAGTTGGTCATAACGAATATCTCGAGTATATGGACAGTTTTCGTTATCCGTTAGCAGGGGAGTTTTCATTCCGTAAAGATGTGTTAAATGACATTCGGATCCCGAGCGACTGGGGTCTGGAGATCGGCGTACTGTCAGAGATGCACCGTAATTATTCCAACAACCGTTTATGCCAGGCTGACATTGCTGATGTATACGATCATAAACATCAGGATCTGTCACTGGATAATGAAGATGGCGGTTTATCCAAAATGTCTATCGATATCACCAAAGCATTTTTCAGAAAACTCGCCACGCAAGGGCATACCTTTACCAACGAAAATTTCCGCACCATCAAAGCGACCTACTTCCGTATCGCCTTAGATTTCGTTGAAACCTACTACAATGATGCCATCATGAATGGACTGACGCTGGACATTCACAGTGAAGAAGAGGCTGTTGAAATGTTTGCCCAAAACATTATGACAGCAGGCCAGAGTTTTTTAGATAACCCAATGGATAAACCATTTATGCCGACCTGGAATCGGGTTATCTCAGCGATGCCAGACGTACTTGAACGCCTTAAAGAGGCAGTAGAACTCGACAGGGAAGCGTTTTTATAACTTATTTTTTAAAAGGAGGTCTTGATGCCGGATCCTAAAGCAGCGTTGCAACGCCGAGTGGAACAACACCTGAGTATGATTTATGCTGAAGTAAACTTAACTCAGCCAATTTCAGCGTTAGCCTCAACATTAATTAGAACCATTCTTACTGGTAAAAAGATTGAGAATGAAGAGTTTAGTGCTAACGAGTTTGCCGGTAAAGGATCTGGAGATGCAGGGGCCGGCGATATAGGGGCTGCGAATACCACGCTAACAGCGTCCTACCCGCAAGCCTGTCACTGGTCAGAACAGGACATAGTGCTGATTACTTATGGCGACAGCATAATAACCCTGCATGAAAAACCGTTACAGACCTTGCACTCATTTTTACAAAACCACTGCGCTGGTACGATCAATAGCATCCACATTCTGCCATTTTTTCCCTATAGCAGCGATGATGGGTTTTCTGTTATTGATTATGCCAGTGTTAACGAGGCCTTAGGTGACTGGAGTGATATTCAGCGGATTGCAGCAACGCATCACTTGATGGCAGATCTGGTGATCAATCATTGCTCTAGCCGCAGTAAATGGTTTGACAACTTCATTCGAGGATCGGGTGTGGGCCATGATTTTTTTTATACCGGATCGTTGAGTGATGACATTGAAAAGGTCGTTCGACCGCGGACTTCTCCCTTGTTTAAAGCCACCCAAACTGCAGCCGGTGAGCAGCAGGTTTGGTGTACCTTTAGTCATGACCAGGTCGATTTTGATTTTAGAAATCCGGCGGTATTAATTAATTTCGTGTCCATTATCAGACAATATCTCGACAATGGCGTAACACTATTTCGACTTGATGCCATTGCCTTTTTATGGAAAAAAGCGGGCACCTCCTGCATTAACCTACCAGAAACCCACGAAGTCGTACGCTTGTTACGCACCTTAATCGAACATGCCCGACATGATGCGGTCATCATTACCGAAACCAATATCCCTAACAAAGAAAACTTAACTTACTTTGGTAACGGTAACGAAGCGCATTGTATCTACAATTTCGCCCTGCCCCCGCTACTGGTCAATACCCTCATTACCGGCGGCTGCCAATACCTGAAACAGTGGATGATGAGCATGCCACCTGCACAAAACGGCACCGCTTATTTTAACTTTATTGCCTCCCACGATGGCATTGGTTTACGGCCAACGGAAGGATTGCTGTCGGAACGGGACATAAACCAACTTGTCAATACAATGCAAAGTTTTGGCGGGCTAATTTCGTGGCGTAATTTACCCAATGGCGAGCGCAAACCTTATGAGATAAATATTACCTTATTCGATGCCTTGCAGGGCACTACGGCAGGCCCAGACAAATGGGGACATGAACGTTTTATCTGTGCTCATGCCATCATGTTTGCACTGGAAGGCATTCCAGGGCTCTATATTCACAGCCTGCTGGCCACAAGTAATGATTATAAAAAAGTCGAACATTCCAATCATAACCGCTCGATAAACCGCCACCGCTGGGATCTATCAGAGTTAACCCAATATATCGATGATCATAACAACCAACATTACCGTGCGTTGCATGATCTAAAGTCGCTCATTGCATTGCGAAAATCACAATCGGCGTTCCATCCCAATGCAACCCAATTTACCCTACAACTTGGGGATAATATTTTTGGTTTTTGGCGTCAAAGTATAGATAAAAGTCAGAGCATTTTTTGTATCAGTAATATCACAGATAACCAGCTTGAGTTACCCCTGGCCAGTGTGAATTTAATTAGCAATGATTGTTGGTATGACTTGATCACCGGCAACCCCATTACTGATATTGGCGAAACATTAACCCTCAATCCTTATCAAACGCTATGGCTGAGCAATCAGTAGCAGTAGATTACACGCTGCCGTCAGAGTCGACCATCTACACCTTGGGCTTTTCACCAAGGTGTTGCGTAAACCGGAGTAAATAACCGTCTGGATCTTGAATGACAAACTCTTTTTCACCTGATAGTTTTTCACCAATATCGTACCATGATTCATGAAGCTCACGGTAAAACGTGATATCCGCACCTTTTAACGACACAAGCATATCGGTCAGATCCGGTATTTCCATTTGTAAATTAATGCCACGGCCTAATGGATACTCGAGCTCACCTGTTATCCAAGCCTTTTCATGCTCTTGCTCAAGCATCAACTGAATGTGTCCCTTTTCAAGATACACAAAATCAGGCAATTCTCGCCTGATTCGTATCGAAAACCCGAGGATATTAGTATAGAAATCAAGTGACTTATTGAAGTTGGTCACTAATAGTTCTGGGACCATCGGATTCCAGTATTCACTCATTGCTCGTTCCTTCTGCAAATTGTTAGTATTTATATTTAAATCCCTAAAGCTATATTAGTTCATAAGCGACAAGGTCGCTATCTCATAGTGGTCAATACAGCGCGAATAAAGCCACATTAAATATTGTCCTCATTTATACTTTTTTAGATAATCAATCTATATTAATACTTATGGAATCTGCGAGGTTGAATCTATGAAAACAATAAATACGACACTACAAGTAGATAAAAAAAAGCAAAATACCGTCGGTTTTAAAGTTGCGCTCAATATTCTGGAACGTTGGGGTTGTAGCAATGAACAGATGATGGCGATTGTTCAACTGGGTCGCGCCACATTCTTTAAGTACAAGAAAAACCCGGAGACAGTTAACCTGAGCGGTGACCAGTTAGACAGGGTGAGTTATGTTCTGAATATTCATTCGGTATTACGTCTTATCTTCTCAAATCCCGATAACGTGTATGATTTTGTGAATAAAAAAAACAGTAACCCTTATTTTAACGGCAAAACACCGTTGGAATTAATGAGTACGGGAAAGTTTGGCATACTCCATGATGTTTATCGAAACATTGATACACTGCGTGGTGGACAATGGTAGCTGAAAATATTGCACATTTTAATGATCAGAAAAGTTACCGGTTAATCAATTCTAAATTTCCACCTATTGATTTATTTGATGATGTAGCGAGTGCCGAAGAGTTTGAACTCTTATACGAGATCCAAGCGCGAACAAATCCAAGAATACAAAATGAAGTAGGTGACCTAAACCTCATCTCACCCGAAGAGAACCCTTTCGGTATCGCCGGCTACTCTTATGCGACCGCATCATTTACCCATGTGAATCCAGCAGGTAGTCGATTTAGTGACGGTTCATTTGGCGCATTGTACATGGCAGATACAGTTGAAACGGCGATAGCGGAAACAAGGTATCATCAAGCACTTTATTTTAGCCAAGTGGAAGGGTTGGCGTATGACGTCATCACGATGCGCGGTCTTGCCTGTTACTTTGATGGCGCGCTCATTAACATTAGTCATAATAACGATGGTACCCTCTACCACCCTCGCGACTATACTGCAGCACAAACGTTGGGCGGTAAACTCAAGGCTCAAGGAAAAGAAGGTTTGCAGTACAATTCCGTAAGACGGGAAGGTGCTATTTGCTGGGTATTATTTACCCCAAAGAAGGTTAAAAAAATAGAACAAATCGCGCAGTTTGAGTTTATCTGGGACGGGAAAAATATTGCTAAAGTTGAGAAGGTATCCAAAATTTTCTAATCTTTAGTGCCATTCAATCTATATCCCTCTATTCACTGCTGCAAAATGATACGCCTGATGAACAAAATGCACGTCATACAGCGCTAGGGAATTCAGAACGCGTTATAGACAGCCAAAATAGGCACCTCAACAGCCCTTATTCATGCTATTAAACCCAATCTAAGATTCTTAGCCGTTAACTACGTGAATGAATATATGGGCATTTACTATCAAAATGAGCACCATGCTCAAGGCAACGATGAGCTTCAGGCATGGGCTAAAAAATTAGCGGATATAGGTACTGAGGGTGACCATAGCTCAATTAATTACCCACAGTCCCCCTACATTGGCTTTAATCCCAATATGCCACTCGCGGGTTATAGCAATTATCGTGCGTTTTTAGCGAAGGATAATCCTACCAAAGCAGA
>JBLHPA010000024.1:0-28017 GCA_047628235.1 Moritella sp. | reverse complement strand
ATTGCCGCCAACAACGCCTCAGGCATGTGCTGTGGCACCGCGCAAAACAGCTACAATACCCTTGCAGGGATGACGGTTGTTCTGGCTGACGGCACGGTATTGAACACATTAGACAGTGAGAGTGTGGCGCAATTTAAAATAAGCCATCACACACTGGTAGATGATCTCACCACGTTGGCGCAGGCCTGTAAAAATAATAGCGAACTGGCCGATAAGATCAGGCACAAATATCGCCTCAAAAACACCACAGGTTACAGCCTTAACTCCCTGACAGACTACGATGATGCTATCGACATTCTGCAGCATCTGTTTATCGGATCTGAAGGTACGTTAGGCTTCATTGCGGATGTTACCTACAACACGGTTATCGACCATCAGCATAAAGCCACAGGGCTGTTTTTATTTGCTGACATAGAGCAAACCTGTCTGGCGGTCAGTGAATTGGCTAACACCAGCGTTGCCGCAGTGGAACTGATGGACAACCGAGCGCTTAACTCGGTGGCAGACAAACCGGGCATGCCTGATTTTATCGCCCAGTTAGCTCATGATAACAATACCGAAGCGGCTGCACTGCTGATTGAAATACACGCTGAAGATGAGGCGCATTTACTTAGTCAAATACAACATCTCAATGCTCTCATTTCCCCCTTTGAACCAAGTGAGCAGGTTGATTTCAGTACCGACAATAAGATCTGTGCACAGCTATGGGCTATCCGCAAAGGCCTGTTTCCTGCCGTGGGCGCGGTCCGTGAAACGGGCACCACTGTGATCATCGAAGACGTGGCATTTCCGATTGAACAACTGGCGCCGGCCGTACGAGATCTGGAGCAGCTGTTTAAAAAATATAACTACGATGAGGCCATCATTTTTGGCCATGCATTGGCGGGCAATCTGCATTTTGTATTTACTCAAGCATTTGAAACTAAGGATGAGATTAGCCGCTACAGCGGTTTCATGGATGACGTCGCCCAGCTAGTTGCAGTAGAGTACCAAGGTTCATTAAAGGCAGAGCACGGCACTGGGCGTAACATGGCTCCCTATGTCGAACTGGAATGGGGTAGCGAGGGTTATGCCTTGATGCAGGATATTAAAAAAATCTTTGATCCCACCGGCATTTTAAACCCAGGTGTGATCCTGAATGACGATGAAAACAGCCACATTACCAACCTCAAGGCGATGCCAGCCGCCGATCCTATCGTTGATAAGTGCATCGAATGTGGTTTCTGTGAACCAGTGTGTCCGTCCCGTGAATTATCACTGACCCCCAGACAGCGTATTACAGTATTTCGTGAAATCAGTCGACTGAAACACACGCAAGAAGATCCGGTTAAGCTGGCTGAGTTTGAAAAATCATTTCAGTATCTGGGCATTGATACCTGCGCGGCCACTGGCCTTTGCGCCGAACGCTGCCCGGTTGGCATTAATACCGGTGATCTGATACGACAATTACGTCAAAATCACTCACCTTTAGCCAACACCATTGCCCGTTGGACTGCTAATCACTTTGCCGGCGTAACCAAGGCCACGCAAATCGGGTTAAGTGCAGCCAATGGCATGCACACCCTGCTTGGCAGCAATAATATGCGCAAACTCAGTGCCGCTACGCATAAACTCAGTGGGAGCAAGATCCCATTATGGACACCGCACATGCCGACAGCAGCAGGCAAACTAAAGGTACTGAGTATTGCCAGTAATAATCATAAAAAAGTGGTGTACTTCCCCAGCTGCGCGGCACGTAACATGGGCACAGCAAAAGACGCACAGGATCCCCGGCCACTGGCAGAAGTCACCCAGTCATTACTGCAAAAAGCAGGGATTGAAGTAATAATGCCTAGCCTATTAGATGGGAAATGTTGCGGTATGCCGTATCAGAGCAAAGGTTTTGTCGACACCGCACTTAGCAAGGCAAAGCAGTTAGAAGATGCGCTGTGGCAGGCTTCAAAGCAGGGTAAATATCCTGTGTTGATGGACACTAGCCCTTGTGCCAGTACCAGTATTGAGGCCATGCGTAAGGACATCGCTATCTACGAACCATTCCGCTTTATCGCTGAATTTGTCCTGCCAAATCTGGCTATTACACCACAAGCTGAACCGGTGATGCTACACATTACCTGCACCTCACGCAAACAGGGCTTAGCGGCAGTGATGGAGCAAGTCACCAAAGCCTGTGCCCAGCAGGTTATTATTCCTGATGATATTCAGTGCTGCGGTTTTGCCGGTGACAAAGGTTTCACTACCCCGGAGTTGAACGCATCTGCATTGGCTCCACTTAAGGGTCAGGTACCGAGTAATTGCAAGGAAGGTTATTCTAATAGCCGCACCTGTGAAATAGGGCTGTCTGAACACAGTAATATTGAATACCGCTCTATTCTGTATCTGGTTGATAAAGTAAGCAGTAAAGCGCAACACAGTTTAGATAAAGCGGTAGTTTAAGTAAAAAGACGAGCGGTGATACCTCGATATCACCGCTCACACTCTCACAACCGAATCAAAACAAATCAATATATTTCAACAGCCTGTCACTAAAAATCTGTCTTACCCCTATTGTGGTAATCCATAAACATAAATATAATCAATAATACGCTATCAATATGAGGTTGACTGCGTCCGTCAATGATTTAAGGATTTATTAATGAAAGCACTAACATGTATGGCTAAAATTGTAGCAGCAGCAGGCGCAGAAGAGCAGGTAAAAACCGCATTAATGGGACTAATTGAGCCAACAAGAAAAGAAGCGGGTTGCATTAACTATGATATGCATATTGATAATGAAAATCCAGCCGTGTTCATGTTTCATGAAACCTGGCGCTCTGAAGCAGATCTGAATACTCATTCAGAATCGCAACACATGAAAGCGTGTTTTGGTGCGATCACTGACCTGCTTGCAGAAGTTGATGTGCGCCGTCTTACCAAAGTTGGTGAATAAGGTTAGCGAGTCAGTTTAAAGATAAAAGTTAAAGAAAAGGGTTAATGGCTACACATCTATTAACCCCTCTTATCGCAATAATTTAATTATAACATAAACTTAAGACCTAAATTAGCCTTAGCAAAGCCGCAAGTAGTAAAAGATAAGATCCCAAGTGTTTATTTTACTCATGATATGTCCTTGATATATCAAAGTTACTTCAGAATACAATAATTATGCTGTAAATATAGCAATTAGATCAGAATGCCCCCAATAAACAAGTATCACTTGTTCAATAAAAAGCCTTATAATCGGCGCTCAAACCCGAGTTAAAATTCAATTAATACGAGTAATAGACATGCTGCAGCAAACGCTAAAACATTATTTTGGCTATGAACAATTTCGTGAAGGCCAAGAAGCCGTTATCAGTAGTATCGTCAGCGGTAATTCCAGCGCAGCTATCTTTCCGACAGGCTCCGGTAAATCCCTGTGTTACCAAATATCGGCATTACACCTGCCTAATCTAACGCTAGTAATATCGCCTCTACTCGCCTTGATCCAAGATCAATTGGCTTTTTTACAAAGTAAAAACATTGCCGCTGCCAAGATCGACTCCAGTATGACGCCAGATGACGTCAAGCACACCATGGCACTGGTGCGTAATGGCCAAGTTAAGATCTTAATGATCTCGGTAGAAAGATTGAAGAATGAACGCTTCCGCCAATTCATTAAACAGGTACCGATCTCCCTGTTGGTGATCGATGAAGCGCACTGCATATCGGAATGGGGACATAATTTCCGACCAGATTACCTGAAGCTGCCCCAGTACCAGCAGGAGCTTAATATTAAGCAGGCATTGCTGTTAACCGCAACGGCCACCCCAGCAGTTATCACCGATATGCAAAACAAGTTTGCCATCAAACCCGAAGACATCATCAAAACCGGTTTCTATCGTGCAAACCTGAGTTTGCTGATGCACCCGATTGCCCAAGCGAATAAACTCACCGCCCTCACCCGCTGGTTAAGTAAAAAAACGGGTGAAGCCTCGATTGTCTACGTTACCCTGCAAAGAACGGCGGAACAGATCGCTGAAGCATTACAACAGGCCGGTATTCATGCAGTGGCTTATCATGCTGGCATGCCCATGGAACAGCGGGAACGGGTGCAACTTGATTTTATGCAAAACCGGGTCAATTGCATTGTGGCTACCATCGCCTTTGGCATGGGCATAGACAAAAGTAATATTCGCAATGTGATCCATTTCGATCTCCCTAAGTCGATTGAAAATTACAGCCAGGAGATTGGCCGCGCCGGCCGTGACGGACAAGCTTCCCAGTGTTTAGTATTAGCCAATTTAGATAATCAGAGTGTGTTAGAGAACTTTGTCTACGGTGATACGCCAGAGCAGGTGGGCATAGAATCAGTACTGACAGAAATTCAAGCGGCGGGCACCGAATGGGAGCATACCTTATACGGCCTATCCATGAGCAGTAACTTGCGTCAGGCTCCGCTCAAAACCTTGCTGGTTTATCTGGAAATGCAAGGCATCGTTAAACCGCTATATTCCTACTTTGCTGAATACCGCTTCAAGTTTTTAAAGGATCAGGCGCAAATTTTGGCCCAGTTTCATGATGAAAAACGCAGCTTTATTGAAGAAATATTTAACGCATCGCCTGCGAAGCGTACTTGGGCCACGGTGAATTTTGAACGCCTCAGCCAGGGTTATCAAGAACAACGTGGCCGCGTGATCACCGCACTGGAATACTTACACGAGCAGAACTGTATACTGCTCGAAAGCAAACTGATGACCGATGTCTACCAGGTGCTAAACGCCCGATTTGATATTCACCAGCTTGCCAGTCAGCTACATCAACAATTTAGCCATAAAGAGCTGAGTGAAATAAACCGGGTACATGCCGTTGGTCAGTACATTCAAAGTTCGCATTGCTTGAGTAAGAAACTCGCCATTTACTTTGCTGATGATAATGCACCAGAGCAATGCGGTACCTGCTCTGTGTGTCAGGGGCGAGTGGCCCAGTTACCGCAACCCACAGCGCAGCCAGCGATAACCGCTGAGCAGGTAAATCAACTCAGCCAAGACTTCATTAGCGCTTGCAGTAAAACACCCGGTCCGACCCTTATCACCCGATTTTTGTGTGGCATCAGCTCTCCTTTGTTTTTAAAGATGAAAGCCAAGAAGATTAACCATTTTGCTGCATTACAAGCTTATCCTTATAAGCAGGTATTTGATCTGCTGAGTAATAATATCAATGAGTCGCAGTGATCTGTCGGCGTGAATTATTGATTTTATAAAGGGGATAATAAAAAGGACGTAATACTCAGTATCACGCCCTTCTTGTTAATCCAGCCTTATTAATGCTGAATCTAGTTCATTAAACCCGCTTATTATTCATTAAACGAGAAGCTTAAGTTCGTTGGCAACAAATTCAACTTGCGGGCCGATAACTACCTGTACAGCCGTTTTACTTGGTTTTATCACCCCTGGTACGTGACGCTTAAGTTCAGCATCTTGCACTAGGTCTGCATCTTTAACATCAAGACGTAACCGGGTCGCACAGTTATCAATATGCACCAAGTTTTCTTTACCACCGATAAGTTCTAACACTTTCGCGGCTACTTCAGCGTGTGACGTTTTACCTGCTTTAACTGGTGCCGCCGACTCTTCACCCGCGTCTTCACGACCGGGTGTTTTCAGGTCAAATTTAACGATGAGAGTACGGAAAGACACATAGTAGATGACAAAGAATACTGCACCTTGCACTAACAGCATATACCATTGTGTCGCCAGCGGATTACGTGAAGATAATACTAAATCCACTAAACCTGCACTAAAGCCAAAGCCAGCAATCCACTGCATTGAAGCGGCGATGAATACTGAAATACCAGTCAATAGTGCATGCAGCGCAAATAGCACTGGTGCAACAAACATAAATGAGAACTCAAGTGGCTCTGTAACCCCAGTGAAGAAGGTGGCAAAACCCGCTGCCATCATGATTGACGTTACTTTGGCTTTGTTTTCAGGTTTAGCGGTATGGATAAAGGCTAAAGCCGCACCCAACAGACCAAACATCATAATAGGGAAGAAACCAGCCTGGTACATCCCCGTCACACCAAACGTCGCCGTGCCATTAGCAAGTGATTTAGCCCCACCCATGAAATTAGGAATGTCGTTAATACCCGCGACATCAAACCAGAAAACTGAGTTAAGGGCATGGTGCAGACCCACCGGAATTAGCATACGGTTAAAGAATGCATAAATACCGGCGCCCGTAGGGCCCATGTCAGTAATACTGGTACCGAAAGTAACCAGCGAATCAAAAATAATTGGCCAAACATACATCAGCACAAATGATACGCCCATCATCACAAAAGAAGTAATGATTGGTACCAAGCGGCGACCACTAAAGAAGGTCAGTGCTTTTGGCAGTTCAACATGACTGAAGCGATTATATAGTTCAGCAGAGATCACACCAACCAAGATACCAATAAACTGATTGTTTATGTTACCAAATGCAGCAGAAACCTCACTCACATCGACCCCCTGAATAGCAGCGACCGCCCCCGGCGAAAGTATTGTCGTCACCACCAGGAAGCCCACCAGACCAGCAAGCGCGGCAGAACCATCTTTGTCTCTTGACATGCCATAAGCTACACCAACCGCAAACAATACCGCCATATTATCAATAATTGCAGCACCCGACTTGATGAAGAATGCTGCAAGCATATTTTCACCACCCCAGGCAACTGGATCAATCCAATACCCATTAATACTGCTGCAGCGGGCAATACTGCAACAGGAACCATGAGTGCGCGGCCAATTTTTTGCAAATAACTAAACATACAGTCATCCTTTTGTTTTAATTTATATATCAAATAAAATATGTGCCTTATTACAGGCTTGTTATAGTTTCATTCCAACCTTGTTCCACCACTGTTAGCGAAACAGGTTTAATATTAATTATTAAACTTATTTCGCAATGTAAAGTAAGATCCGTGAAATGACAAATTAAATTGCATTATTATTCCCTGCAATGTGATCGAGTTCAATCAAATAGGGTTTAAATGGCAAAATAAGTTAGCGGCAACAGTAAACTTAATTTACAATGAAAACTAAGTTACGTTTATTAGCTAATTTATAGAGAGTATCAGATGAGACTAATTCCTTTACATACCCCCGCGCAGGTTGGTCGCTGGAGCGCCGCTTATATTGTCAATAAAATTAATGCTTTTAAACCAACGGCGGAGAAACCTTTTGTGCTGGGTCTACCAACAGGTGGCACACCGCTGACAACGTATAAAGAGTTGATCAAACTGCACCAAGCGGGTGAAGTAAGTTTTGAGCACGTTGTAACATTCAACATGGACGAATATGTCGGTATCGAAGCAAATCATCCAGAAAGCTACCGTTCATTCATGTACAATAACTTTTTCAACTATATCAACATCCAAGATAGCAATGTTAACCTGTTAAATGGTAACGCAGAGGATCTTGATGCCGAGTGCCAACGCTATGAAGAGAAAATTGCCCGCTATGGAAAAATAAATCTGTTTATGGGTGGTGTTGGCGTTGATGGCCACATTGCTTTTAATGAACCTGCATCGTCATTAGCGTCACGAACTCGCATTAAGACACTAACGGAAGATACCCGCATCGCTAACTCTCGCTTCTTTGATAACGACATCAAGCAGGTGCCAAAACAAGCATTAACCGTGGGAGTAGGCACATTACTCGATGCCAAAGAGATCCTGGTATTGATCACCGGGCACAATAAAGCCCAAGCACTGGAAGCCGTTGTGGAAGGCAGCGTTAATCATCTTTGGACTATTTCTGCCTTGCAGCTACATCCGAAATCAATTATTGCATGTGACGAACCTTCGACAATGGAACTAAAAGTGAAAACTGTTCGCTATTTTAAAGAGCTGGAAGCTGACAATATTAAAAGCTATCTTGCGGAGTAATATCCATGTATGCACTGACTAACTGCACTATTTTTACCCATGATAGCGTATTAACTGACTACTGCGTTGTAGTAGAAGGTGAACATATTCATGATCTGTTACCACTCGCCGAATGCCCGGCAGAGCTAACCCGAATTGATCTTGAGGGTGCCAGTCTTACCGCCGGTTTCATTGATTTGCAATTAAACGGTTGTGGCGGCGTCATGTTTAACACTGACATCAGTATTAAGACTCTCGAGATCATGCAGCAAACCAATGAACGCTTTGGTTGCACTAGCTTCCTGCCAACACTCATTACCGCAACCAATGCTGCAATGCAGTCTGCGATCGACACCATGGCCGCATACTTAACCCAGCACCACAATCAGGCGCTGGGTCTGCATCTGGAAGGTCCGTATCTGTCGACAGCGAAAAAAGGGATCCACAACCTAAATTTGATCCGTCCCAGCGAGCAGATCATGGTTGATTATATGTGTGCTAACAGTGCAGTGATCAGCAAGGTAACCCTGGCACCAGAACACGCTGCACCAGCCCATATCCAGCAGCTTACCGCTGCAGATATACTGGTATCAGTAGGTCACAGCAACGCCACCTATCAAGAATGCATGCAAGGTTTTGCTGCAGGCGCTCGTTTTGCCACACACCTGTTTAATGCTATGTCCTCCATTACAGGTCGAGAGCCCGGTGTTGTCGGCGCCGTATATGATCATACTGATGTGTATGCGGGTATCATTGTTGATGGTCATCATGTGGATTATGCCAATGTGCGCATGAGCCATCGTCTGAAAGGAGATAAACTGGTGTTAGTGACCGATGGCGTTGCACCTGTGGGTGCAAACATTCGCTCTTTTGACTTTGTCGGTACTGAAGTTTTTTATCGTGATGGTAAATGTGTCGGTGCTGATGGTACACTAGGCGGCTCAGCATTAACGATGATTAAAGCCGTTGAAAATACGGTTAAACATGTTGGTCTGCCACTTGCGGAAGCATTGCGTATGGCAAACTGGTATCCCGCCAAAGCAATCGGTGTGGACGATAAGCTTGGTAGCATTGCTAAAGGTAAAGTCGCCAACTTAACGGCATTTAATGCTGACTTTAATGTCACCAAAACAATTACCAACGGACAAGTTAAAAGCGTCTAAACTATTAAATGAAGAAACTATGAAACATAATCCTGTCGCCAATATTGAATTAATCAAACAAGTGAATACAGCGTCTGTCTATCGCCTGATTGATGAACAAAAGCTTATTTCACGAGTTGCATTAGCCAAACTCAGTGAACTTGCTCCGGCGAGCATCACTAAGATGACGCGTGAACTGATGTCGGCGGGGTTGATCAAAGAAGTGGCACAACAAGCCTCTACCGGTGGCCGTCCAGCTATATCACTAACCTGCGAGATCGATGCCTTTGTCTTTGTGAGCTGTAAACTAGGCCGCAATAACTTGACTATCGCATTACACGACATCGCTGGTACTAAACTAAAAACACAGCGCAAATCACTCAGCACGGCGTCTGAGTCCGATGTGATCAATGACTTACTGAGTGAGCTTGATGCCTTTATTAACACGCAGGTTACCCCTGCTACCCAGCGCCTGATCGCGATTGCTGTCACGTCGCCGGGTCTGATTGATCGTGAGTCAGGTACCATTGTCTATCTGCCTAAACACAACCTAAAAGATATCCCGCTGGCGAAGATGATTGTTGATCGATTTAATGTGCCCGCCTACATTGGTAACCATACCCAATCACTGTCACTGGCAGAACTGTATTTCGGTGCCGCACAAGATTGTCAGGATAGTGTATTACTCTCGGTACATGATGGGGTCGGTTCGGGGATCATTAATAATGGCCGGATCTTCACCAACTATAATAATCAAGTCGGTGAAATAGGTCATATCAAAATTGAACCACTGGGGCTACGTTGCCACTGTGGTAATCATGGCTGCTTAGAGACAATCGCGTCTAATGACGCCATCATCAAACAAGTTACCGGTTTAATTACCCAAGGCCATGCGACCAGCTTAACCCTAGAAAATCTCACTATCGAAAGTGTTTGCGACGCAGCCAATGCAGGGGATGAACTGGCAGTGCAGGTATTACAACGGGTAAGTAAGATTTTAGGTCAGGCTATTGCCATCATTATTAACTTATTTAACCCACAAAAATTGTTAATTAAGGGCGAGATAACCGCGGCTAAAGCGTTAATTTTTCCCATCATTGAGCAGAGCGTGCAGCAACATGCACTGGGCAGTTTCTTGCCCAATCTGGTGATAACCGAAGCTCAGTTCCAGCGTGAACCCTCCATGGCAGGCGTTGCCTTAGTACGAAAAGCACTGCTGGAAGGCCATTTACTTAAGCATATTATGCAGGATTGCGGCGTTTAATGTTTATTTGATATAATCAGCGCAGCTAGTAATACACTTAGTATAATTACCCATTCACCGTATACGAGTACTCATATGCATATCGATGATAATGTCCGCATGGTATTTTCCACGGATAGCGGCCGCATTAAAGAAGAAAAACAAGTTGAGCAGGCACCAGAAAGTGATGGTGTAGTTCGGATCCGCCGTGAAACCAAAGGCCGAAAAGGCAAAGGTGCAACCACAATTAGTGGTATAGCATTGCCGGAAAAAGAGTTAAAAGCCCTGGCTAAAGAGCTAAAGAAGAAAAGCGGCGTGGGGGGTAGTGTGAAAAATTTTATCATCGAGATCCAGGGGGACCAACGTGAAATGGCAAAAGCATTCCTAGAGAAAAAAGGCTATACAGTTAAATTAGCGGGCGGCTAATCGTCGAAGAGGGTGGAAAAAATCGGTCACAGCTCTCTTCGCCCTCTTCGCAAAACAATACCATAATTACCCAATCCTATACCTCGCTGCTTTATTGATTTAAATAGAAATTACTTTTTTGATACTACCCAACGCTATTTTCTAAACTATCCCTTTATTTCTACCTAAAAATCGCTTTATTTATGCCTAAAATAGGCGCAACATGGTTGAACTCGGTGGCAATAATTTAATATTACATACCTAAACTACTTCAAGATGCGAACTCAGCATTTTAGACTAGCTTAAGTATAACCACACGATTAAATTCTCAGGGCGGGGTGTAATTCCCCACCGGCGGTAATCATGTTTTGCTTTCAGTTAGCAGCACATTTGAGCCCGCGAGCGCCTAAGCCAAGCTTAGGGTCAGCAGATCTGGTGACGTCTTATGCTATAGACTATTCCAGAGCCGACGGTAATGAACATGCTTGTACTAATTTATGTACTAATTTATGTACCAATTTATGTACCAATTTATGTACCAAAGCATGGACTAAGTCCGGATGAGAGAGAATGTAAGATGCGATTTAAAGCATGCTAGGCACTGATTCTTTTCAGTATTGGTATGTTATAACTACTCACCTCTTATTTTACACTATCGGCGCTACCGCGCTACCGGTGTCATTTTCTGTACGCCCTGATTCTGGAAACCCAATGTTGTATTTTAAGGATTTTAACCATGAATCAGTCTTTACTCACCCCTTTTGGCAATGCGGTAACCCGTGTTGAGACAGCACTCAACGCACTACGCCAAGGACAGGGGGTTTTAGTTGTTGATGACGAAGATAGAGAAAACGAAGGTGATTTAATTTACGCTGCAGAGTCATTGACCAATCAACAGATGGCGCTGTTAATACGTGAAGGTAGTGGCATCGTTTGCCTATGTCTACCGGATGAGCGAGTCAAGCAATTGTCGCTTCCGCCTATGGTAGAAGATAATTCAAGCCAATACGGCACTGCGTTTACTGTCAGTATCGAGGCTAAAGTGGGCGTGACAACCGGCGTTTCAGCAGCGGATCGAGTCACCACTATTAAAGCTGCAATTGCGGATGGTGCAACACCTGACGATCTGGCTCGTCCAGGGCATGTTTATCCATTGCGGGCACAGCCCGGTGGTGTATTCACTCGTCGCGGTCATACCGAAGGTACGATTGACCTGATGAAACTAGCAGGACTGAAACATGCTGGGGTGCTATGTGAAGTGACAAATCCGGATGGTACCATGGCGCGGTTACCAGAAATTATCGCGTTTGGTGAGTTACATCAACTACCGGTATTAACGATTGAAGACATAGTCACGTTCCGTAAAGCGTTGCTTGCCCAGGCTAGTTAAGCTTCAGCAGGGCACGCTTTGTGCCCTGCTAGACACTGATCTTCTAAACACATGGCTTCTAAACACAGTACCCTGCATCAATCACTATACTGCAAGCTTGATCTTTTCATACCAGGTTTTAAGAAATAGAGTGCGATCTTTGATGATAGGGGCCATCGCTTCACACGCTTCACCAGAGCGCATTGCACTATACATAGAGCCAACTTTATCCGCATATTTATTTGCGAGTACCTGGGAGTTAAATTCGGTAACTGCATCACGGTATTTTTTCCATGCCTGCTGTGCGGTCTGCAAAGAGGATTTCTCTTTCTCGCTCAACAAGGCTCTGAGTTTTTTATAATAGATAGTGAGTTCTCTATTCCATATCTCAGATTCGTTAAAGCAACAGTCGGTATGTGTACTATTCCCAGCATTGCTTAGACAGCTTTGTTTAAGCTGGGTATTATACGCTTCAAAGTCAGCAACTGACTGAAAGCTTTCCAGACTGCGAAGCTCTCTTTTTCCAGCACCCGCAACATCCGCTCGGCATGATAAAGAAAATAGGGCTAGGATCGATAAAAGAAATATTTTGTACATATTTACTCCCAAATTTGCACAACGATTAATGAGATAATTACAGCTTAACACCTCATGAATCACAGTCCGATTCGACTAAGCAAAGCAGCTCAATCTGAAGCAGGTTTGTTCATTTCATCCGTGGTAGCTATAGCAACGTAATCCGGTAATTAATTCAATAAAGCAACTTTCTATCACGTTAATTGAATAACATCAGGCATAAACACTACTCCCTAAAGGGGTATTTCTCAAGTGAGAACAGCGGATTCACAGGTAAAATATGTAAATTTGAGCTATTGCTCTAATTTCTAAAGCGAGAGATTTAAAGTTGTTAAAAAAATAACCAGTGATCTCACCACACAGTCCGCAATCTTAACCTCATGCGCCGTGCAAACTCCGATATATAGCCAAAGTTAACCTAGCCATTCAATTGATTGAACACCTGGATCATGCTTGCTTCGGGATTTCTTGTTCAGTACTACGCTGGATGACGCAAACCCGCATAAAAAATAACATAAGCAGCACCCCGCTAATGTTCATCAATACTGCCGAAATAAATCCGTATGTCACTAACTTCCTATTCATGTTCCCTCTCCCTGCTCGTCACTTTATTACCATGATTGTTTTACAACAATGGTAAAACAACAAGACTAACAAATAAATAACAACTAACCGCATAATCATGTTAATTTAAATCAAATTAGCTGTGCCTTTAACCAACAGTCAAATCTAAAAACCATGACAATACTAAAACCAACTGTCCGTATCATTACCCGCTGGTATGAATTTGAGCAACTGGAAAGATCTTGGGATCAACTATTAACTCAATCGGACGCCGATACTCTTTTTCTCACCTGGAATTGGGTCAACTGCTGGCGTAAAACAGCCAAGTCTAAAGTACAACCTTATATAATCCTGCTTGAACAAACGGGCAGCATCATAGGTATCGCGCCCTTTTACGTGCAAGCCTACAAACTCATAAACTGCATATCGTATAACGCATTAAAATGTGTTGCAGACCAAGGCATTGGTTCTGAGTATGCCAATTTTATCGTGAGTAGTTCCAATAGCAGTTCCATTAAAAAAGCGCTTTGGGATGCGTTAATTGAGCCCTCAGTGGCAAAAAACTGGGATTTTATCTGGCTGACTAATATTGCGGGGTGGACCCCCGGCGGAAAAAGTTTACTCACAGCCCTTGAGCAGCAACCGTTATTACACTACAACAAACGCACCGTTGAATTTGCTGCAACGCCTTTAGCCCAGTTCGACAAAACGCCGTTAACACCGTTCAGCAAAGAGGTAATACCGAGTTTATCAAAAAGCTTAAGAACCAATATAAAACAAACCCGCAAGCAGCTAGAAAAGCGGGGAAATGTAAATATCCAGCTAACCCAGCAGCCAGCAGAATTACCTCAACATCTCGACACCTTATTTACCTTACACAACAAACGCTGGGAAAGTGCTGGATTAACCGGCTCATTTGCCCGCCGTCCTGAATTGGGTAAATTTTATCAAGCCTTTACACCACAGGCTCTTCGCCATAACCAACTGCGCTTATTGCGCCTTGAGGTAAACGGTGAAATTCAGGCAATGCAGATCGGTTATGTTTATAACAAGACTTTTTTAGCCATCCAAGAAGGCTTTAACCCTGACTTTGTTGCTGGAGCCGGTCAGGTATTACGCCACGCTTCCTTTCAGCATTGCCACAACGAAGGACTAGAGATTTATGACTTTCTGGGAGGATATACCAATCATAAACGACGCTGGTTGGCACATAAAAATATTGGTTGCCATCTCTTTATCTGGCAACATAAATATAAAAACTTACCATTTAAATATCGAGATATTTGGCCGACTGGTCGCTACCTAAACCAAACTAAATAATGAAACAAAAGAATGAAAAGAGTCGCGAAAATAATTATTACCGATAATGAAACCTATGAATAACAACAATCAATAAGGTCAATGCACCAGCAATACAATACCGCTGCAGGCAGGATTCCAGCAGCGATATTACTCATACCATCTAATGCCAGCGGATAACGGTTTTGAATTCGCTATCACATCTCACTTTCCCGTTTAATTTCAGCGTGGTTATAGGCACTTTCTGGTGATAACCTCGGCTCAGCCAGCCTAAGCTCGGTTGCTCGGGGTCGCCCCCCTGTTGCCCTGTTATGGCCTTAATACTGAGTTCGTCGGGTAGCTGAATTTCAACTTGATCCTGGCCCAGTAGCAGACAACAAACACCATCGGTGATGGTGATATCACGGCAGTGCTCAGACAGGTGAAAGTACAGCGCAATATCATGCGTTCCCTTGGTGACCACTTTATCGACTACCTCGATAGTTTTTCTGCCACTGTCTAGGGCAATACGACGTTGGTGCATGACTGGAGACGCTAATCGCTGATAACCATTATGCTCGGCAATGACCTTACCACCGTCGGCATTAGGCTGCCAGCTGATGCAGCGCGCCTGAGCATGTTGTTCCCACATGAAAGGGCCGGTTATCACCGATTGATCAAAACCATCCACAGTGATCGCATTATGAGCGGGTGTGGTTCTGAAATGATCACGCCACAGCGGGTGACTAAAATAATCATAGGTGCCCGTATCGACAAATAAGTCATGGCTGTTTATTCGCATCACAAAACTCAGTGCATCTGCATGCCCGTGCGCTGCAATCGCGGTATAACCTAATTCAGCACAGTCAAACAAAATACTGGCTTGATTTTTTTCTGCCAGGCAACCCGCTTGCAATAAAAAATAACCCGATTCTTTAAATTGCACCGAACTCAAGTTTTTAGCCTGGCTGACCGGTTTATACTGACGCACCTGTCGTTGATTGAAAAGCCAAAACGCTGATTCACACGGCTGCTTAAACGAGGCTAAGAAGCTATCGTCCGCAAAGTAATGGGCTGCGATATCGCACAACGCATTAATGTCATGCACATGATCACCGAGGTCGAGTACATAACCATCATCCTGATCCCCCAACATCGGGTAATTGTCACCACCTTCTGCCACGGCGGCGATAAACTGTGACAGTTTATGGATGTTTGCCCAATATTGCGGGGGAAATTCATCTTTTTTCCACTTTCCGGCCAGTGCGGTGAAGAGATAAAACTGAAAGACAAAAAATTGATAGCTAAATGCATGCTCTTTGGTACAACCATCTGCAAAAGTCTGGGCTTGTATCTCTGTTTCCAACACCTTTTTACTTTTTACTCGCCAGCTTTCTGCGTCAGCCAGCATATCAAAATAACACGCCGCGATATAAACCCCAGCGGCTTCACCTACCAGATGGTTATTTGCCGATGTCCCCTGGGAAAATTTACTGCTGACATCGCGGCAATGTAAATAGACGCTATTGAGGAGACGTTGTTTAAAATCACCCACAACCAGACCCGAATCTTTAATAAGATCGATAGCCCAGACCCAGCTAATTAATCGAATGGCAAGTTCTAGCGGACTGCGCCAGTTCATCCCCCTGCCGTAAGGGTTGGCGTCCAACCAGTCGGTTAACTGCGCAACAACCCCTTGTGCATACTTAACGTCACCAGTCACCTTGTAGGCGCGAGCCAGCACCACAAATTGATGGTGACGATTTGGCTCCCAAACTAATTTACAGTCGCCGTTATTGGCAAAATCACGGTAATTGACTGAGACAATATGGTCCAAGCTGGAATGGATAGTGGCGGAGTGATCTTTATGCCAATTGATCGGCGTTTCTAAATGCTTTTCTTGCAAATCAAAATAACTTAATTTATTGGCTAAGATCACATCGGCTTTACTGCAGAGCGCCTGCTGCCACTCTGGTTTAAAATCGTCGATATCGCCGACAAAAACATTAAACCCCGACTTAAAACTATTTTTTTGTTCATATCCCGCAATGAATGTGGCCTGTGGCACCAATCCCCATTGCACCCGGCCACGCTCCAGCCACGCTGCACGGAGTGAACTCACTCGCCAAGTGATCTCTTTCACTGACATCATTTTTATCCGTTTTACATACCAGGTTATTGTCTGCATGATTCCCTTCTTATTATTTAAATTTGTTGTCTAAACTTTTATCACTGTATCTTTAAGTGGTTTGGGTATAGCTGTAAATGCATTGATAAATTGAGTCAGTGCAGCAAGCGCGACAGCTTGTTCGGCACCGGTATAATCCAATGCCACCGCGACTAAGGTTGCGCCAGGCCGTCCTAGCACTGCCGCTTTTACCTCAAGTAATTTAGCTATCTTTTTATCCGCCGTATATTGACCATCAATAACATACCAATAAGTAATCAAACGCCTGCGATCATGATTATAACGACGACCTAGACTAATCAGACGGGCACGTGGCAAATGAGATTTTTGCGCCAGTGGTAGTTGTGTGTGACCATCCTGCATCCAGCGGTGCTTATTGAATAAACTATTTTCAACATAGATCATTTCATGTGCCTGGCTCTGACGTACATAGTTCGCGAGATAAACCTGAAATCCAAGCTCACCTTTGACAAAATAATTAAAACTCTCAGAGCTCACGCCGTTAGAAACAGGTCTCCAATTAGGGCTAATACGCTTATCACTGCTCACTAACTGGTACTGCGCTAATGCCGGTATATTAAATTTATAGTCCGCTTGATAACGTGTCGGTATGAGATAGTTAGCTAACGTGAATAAACAGAGTACATTGACCACAGCACCGATATAGCGCAAGTAGAATGGGGGGATAACATTCTGAATCTGGCTATCAGCGACAGCGCGTTCGACAACAGAATCCGCTATGCCGACTTCATGATTTTTTGCCTCATAGCTCTTAGTCTCATAACTCTTAGTCTCAAAACTATTTACCTCATAAAAGTAGCGCCGGGCAATGAAGATGAGGGGCAGCAGGCAAGTAGCAAACACCAGCCAACCAAAGGTTAAATGATCTTGCACAATAAAGTGTTGCATTTGGGTCAAATTACCCACCACAACGATGGTGATAATCCGGATAAAGTTGGCGACAATAGCAAAAGCTAAAGCGATGAGGAGAAACTGACAACTGGCTTTTAATGTTAACCGATTAAAAAAGCTCACGCACACTGCCAATAATGCAGAAACTAAAAAGAAACCTAAGCCTGAACACGAGGGCTCAACAATAAAAATGCCCCCTGGGGTCGTCAGCCTATACCCATCACGGATAATATCGGTACCAAGTAAGGTGGCACCCCAATAGCTGACAGAAGTGGAGATGTCACGCAAAGGCAGCTGCAACAGATTCCAGACAGGTAAAATAAGCAATAACATCAATAAAGGAAGCGATAATGCTTTTGTCACTTTAAAGCCGCATAAGGTGACAATAATACTCACCAACACCAAAAACAAACTGAGCTGCTGCAGTTGTTGGACACTCGCTAAATTACCAATCAACAGCAACAAGCAACTTAAAGTAAGGGCGGCCAGACCAACTAAAGAAGGCGTCAGAACTAACTTGGAAAGCGCTTTATGCTCAGTCCCAAGCGCATATAGCACAACCATAAAACCGAGGTAACCATGGCTATAAGCGCCATTACTGCCCCACTCGGTGGCAATACTTAACGTGATATCACTATTGAACAACAGCACCAACATGACACAAATCAGTACACTAAAACCTAAAACTCGGCGGTTTTGAACGGGCATGGAATCATCCTTAATATCCACTAAAAACATCACTTCAATCTCAAAGTTATTCAATTATAAAGAAAATTCAGCAAATTCACATAAAAATGTTAATTTCAAAATAAAATGTTAACAATCACACTCAACAGGGTTCCTCCCCCTACATTCGCGTTTACCTAGCATTGCTTATAGCGACACAAAAATGTATAATTAACAAGTTCATAACAACTTGTTTTGTACCCCAACTTTATAAAGCATAAGGATATGTTTTATATATTGATAAAATAAAAATACTGCAAACAAAAAACACAGCTAAATTAACTTCAGCTTAAGCGGCGAAATGACATGGATTTCTTAAAAACTTTATACCTCAATCTCTTGCACCGCTTGGGAATATTTCAGCTGTTTCACTATTTTTCACGTCATAAAATTACGATCTTATATGTGCACGGCATTATGGGACATGAAAATAGTGTTATGAAAAAGAGTACTAAGGGAAATGGCCAAGATCACCAATGGACACCACTGAGAGACCAGCTGTCACCGCAGCAATTAGCCGCGAGTCTTCATGCCTTAAGTCAGCAATATACGTTCATATCTCTATCCGATGCGGTAAAAATATTAACCAAAGATATACCACCCGTTAAGAATGCATTAGTCATAACCCTCGACGATGGTTACTTGAATAATATCAAATACGGAGCACCCCTATTCAAACAATTTAATATCATCCCCAGTCTGTTTATCGCCACGGAACATACCCAGCACAACCGGCCATTTTGGTTCGATCGCCTAGATTATGCCTTGCAACAAATAGCCGAAAACCATTATCAGGTGCAAATAGAACAAGACCCGTTTTGTTTTGACTGCAGTTCTCGCGCAAGCCTGAAAACCTCATACGCTAAATTTCGCCAAATAATTAAAACAAGATTTACCTGCGACATGCAGATGCGAAAATACCTGGACAAGATCACCAGTAAAATAGAGCAGGAAACAGGTAAAGCACTGAGCGATATTATTGATCAAGATGATTGGAGCGCAATCGCAACTTGGCAGCAACTCGCCGAAGTAATCAATGACGGCAGTTTTGAAATTGGCAACCATACGCTAAATCACGCGCGTCTGGCCTTAGTTGATGCGGCCACCATGGACACAGAAATACAGCAAGCCAAAAACATTATTGAGCAAAAACTGGCAATTAAATGTAGCAGCTTTTGCTACCCGGACAATAGTTACAGCCCTGCTGTCATCAGCATGATACGAGACAGGCTGTATGCCTGCGGGCTAACCACAGACACAGGATTGAACAGTATAGGCTGCAATATGCAGACCCTAAAACGTTTTAACATGCCGATACACAAAAACCCAAAAAAAATACTGTATGCAATATCGGCGTTGCGCAATTGATGATTAAGGGATGAGACATCAATATTATGAAAATTTGTATTATCGCAAACAATGCCTACGGCGCATTAACCGGTGAAGACTCCGGCCATATTGGCGGAGTGGAACGACAAACCGCATTATTGAGTGAGTGGCTGGCAGCGAAAGGTCATCAGGTATCCGTTATCACCTGGAATGAAGGGGGTGACGCAATTGAAGATATTAATGGCATCCAGGTTATCAAATTATGCAAGTTAACCGATGGTTTTCCCATACTGCGATTTTTCACGCCGCGCTGGTCATCCTTAATATCTGCGTTAAAGAAAGCGGATGCAGATCTGTACTACCATAATTGTGCCGAGTACGTCACTGGTCAGGTCGCTATGTGGTGTAACGCCAATAAAAAGCGTTTCATCTATACCGTTGCCAGTGATGCGGACTGTGAAATAGATCTGCCAAACATGACATCAACACGGGAAGAATACTTATTCCGTTATGGGTTAAAACGGGCAAACCTGGTCATCACTCAGACCCACAAACAAAAAGCACTGCTTAAGCAAAATTACGATATTGATGCCACCGTGATCAACATGCCGGGTACCCCGCCTAATTATGTAAAATCATTCGAGAGAAAGGCCCTTTTTGCCCAACAAAAAGTTATTTGGGTGGGCCGCCTGAACAAAGTGAAGCGAGTTGAATGGCTCATTGACATTGCAGAGAAACTTCCCCATGTGCAGTTTGAAGTCATTGGCCCGTGTTATGATAACTCCGAGTTTTCAAGACTAAAGGCAACTGAAAATATCGCTTATTTAGGTAAGGTTAGTCGCTTTGAAATGCCCCAAATATATCAAAGTGCATCGATACTTTGCTGCACATCTATCTATGAAGGCTTCCCCAATACCTATCTAGAAGCATGGAGCTATGGTGTACCCGTGATCACCACCATAGATCCCGATAATATTATTCACAATAACAAATTAGGTTTTCATGCCACGACTCAAGCTGAATTTGTCACGCATATAAATACGCTGATCAGTGACGCCAATTTATGGGAAGTATGTTCAGAAAATTGTGAACAATATTATAATTCAAATCATGAGCAAAATGCTGTTATGGCTCAATTTGAGCGTGTCTTAATCGAATTATTATCTAAAAATATAGAGTCTCAAAATATAAAATATCACTTTGATCAGCAGAGCCACTCTTGGCCCGATTATTATAACAATGATGCCAGCAGTATTTCGCATCTCGATTTACAGCATCGACTGCTGCACACTAAAAACATGTTATCGGCTATCCATTCGACTGTTATTGCTCCGGAAACTATCTGCCCGAAAACTATCGACTCGCCAACTGTTAACCCGCCAAAACTGCTCGATTTAGGCTGTGGCACTGGCGACAGTTTCACTCAAATTGCTGACTCCGGTAACTGGACTATTACAGGTATTGATATTTCCGAAGAAATGGTGAAATCAGCACAAGCTAATTACCCCAATATTGATATTTCGGTGGCAAATGCGACAAAACTCCCCTTTGAGGAAAACGAATTCTCAACCGTGGTTGCTTTAGGGCTTATTGAATACATTTCATCTTCAGACAAAGTAATCGCCGAAATAAAAAGAGTCTTAGGAGAAAGTGGTCACTTAATTATCTCGATTCCAAATAAAAATTCATTTTTTAGAAAGTTCAGAAAACTTGAGTCTGCCATAAGTTCGCCGCTTAAGCTTTTATTTTACAAAGTGTTAAATAAAACCGATCATAAGCCGGATATATTCCATCAACAGTGGAAACTGCAAAACTTCATTTACAAACTTGAAGCACAAGCGTTGGTTGCCCAGCAGGTTAACTATTGCACTTATGGCCTACTTAGCCCCAAGCTAGAACGTTCACCGTGGAATATAAAACTTTGCCTGTGGTTAACAAAAAAATTACCCGCCTCTCACTGGCTGCATAAACACCTTGCCAACACCATCATAATTCAAGCAAAAATTGAACCTAAAAAAATAGAACAACAATTAGAGTAGAGCAACTATGATGAATAAAACCAAAGTACTTATTGTAATTAGTAACATGGAATTTGGTGGTGCACAGCGTCAAATAGTTGAGCTAGTTAACAATATTAACCAAAATGAATTTGAAGTGCATGTCTGCTCTTTATCTGAATATGCTCCGCTTGCAGAACAGTTTAACGATAATATTCCCTTACATATAATTCATAAACAAGCAAAATTTGATTTCACGGTTGTATTTAAGCTTGCAAAGTTAATTCGTAAATATCGATTTAATGTTATTCACAGTTACTTATTTGATGCCGAAATTGCGGCTCGTTTAGCGGGGAAATTATCATTAACAAAGATTAAAATCGTTGGCTCTGAACGTAATTCAAATTACACTTTAAAGCCAATTCAAAAACGCGCATATCGCCTCACTAAGAATCTGGTCAGCCGTATTATCGCTAACTCACAGAGCGGTGCTGATTATAACGCGCTTCAAACGAAACAACCCGCAAGCAAGTACTGTGTTGTCTATAATGGTGTCGATACAAATCGCTTTAAACCCCAAGACAAATCATCCATCCGAGAAGAGCTTGGGATCCCGCCTGATTGCCGACTCATTGGTATGTTTGCTAGTTTCAAACAGCAAAAAAATCATCCGTTTTTGATAGAAGCCTTGAAGAAAGTGAAAGAGCAAGGCGATAAATTTAAACTTCTTTTAGTTGGCGATACATTGCATGGCGGGTTACACGGCTCAGATGAATATACCAGTGAAGTTAAAAAACAAATTAATGAATCAGGATTTTATAATGACGTTATCTTTTTAGGTAATCGTGATGATATAGAAAGAATTTATCCCGCTTGTGATTTTACTGTCTTACCCTCTTTGTTTGAAGGTACGCCCAATGTGGTTCTTGAGTCTATGGCCTGCGCGGTTCCGTGTATTGCGACCAACGTATCTGATAATGGCAGAATAATTGAACACGCTTATTCGGGCTATATTGTGACCGTAGGGGATGTTAACTCGCTTGCACAATACATATCAACACTATTAAACCATAAAGATCAATTGGATAGATTATCAGTGAATGCGCGAAAAACCATGTTAGATTGTTTTTCATCGCAAAAACTAGCAGAAAAAATGTGTGCGGTTTACAGCAACCCGACTCTCCTAAATACGTTAAACGATAATGACTAGTTGAGCTTAATATGCAAAATAAAAAAATTGGATACTTTAAGATGGGTAGCTTCTCCCATACGAATGAACAAGTAAAAAACTTACTTATTAAAAATTTCCCCGATCATGAAGTGGAAGTGATTGATGTTTTGGATGACCTACTTAATATTAACAACCCCTTATTATGGTTAAGCTGTGCGAAAGAGTATTTAATCGATGCGTTATTAAGAAAACGTTCTTTTGTAGACAGTGTGTACAGAACGAATTATTTTTTTAAACTGGTGAAAGAAAAATCAGCTCAATTAATCGAAAAAAAACAATATGCTTTTACCTTTCAAACACAATCACTTTTTGATGTTAGCTATGAGGGAATAGCAAATTATCTTTATACCGACCATACACATTTAGCTAATTTATATTACCCTGCATTTGATAAGAAAAAATTATATCCAAGCAAATGGATTGAACTAGAAAAAAGTATTTATCACAATGCAACGATGAATTTTACTATGAGCAGCCATGTTTCTCGTTCGATTAGAGAACATTATCAGTGCCCTGAAAGTAAAATAAAAAATGTATGCGTAGGTAGTAATGCAAGCAATGCAAATGTTGCTGGTAATGACGCTCGCTACAAAAGCCAAAATATATTATTCATGGGTGTCGCTTGGGAGAGAAAAGGCGGCCCTCAACTCATTGAAGCTTTTCAGAAAGTGCTCAAAACTTTACCCGATGCAACGCTAACGATTGTTGGCTGTAAGCCCAAATTGAATCAAGCAAATTGTAATATCGTGGGGAGAGTCCCCCTAGAAGAAACACCATCCTATTATGAAAATGCTGCTGTATTTTGTTTACCCACTCGGTTAGAGCCATTCGGGATCGTTTTCATTGAAGCGTTAACACATAAACTGCCCATTGTGGCATCAAATATTGGCGCTATTCCAGACTTTATTGAAGACGGAATAAACGGCTACACTGTCGACCCAGATGACATAGATGGTATTGCAAGATCATTGATTAATTTGCTGAAAGCGCCAGATAAATGTAAACAGTTCGGAGAATCCGGCCATAAAATTGTGTCAGAACGCTATTCTTGGGAGTCAACAGGCAAGCGAATACGAAACGAAATACTTAAAAGACAAATGCCTCAAAATAAATCCTGACCCTCCCTTACGTCAGGATTTATTTTGACACAGGGCGGTTATTGAAATTATTTGTCATTACACTTTAACAAAATATTTATGCTGTATTTTTTCAACGGGGATAATCAAGTGACTCTCTCCCCCTTTAGCTATTTTAGCTCTTTCAACATAAACCCGTAACATTAAGCATATTCCTACCCACATACCCACGGCACCTTCCCGCGGATAAAAAGTTTGACTACCCGTAGAGGCGATAAGAAAACCCAGCAACAGGGCCAAGCTCAGCCCACCAGTGACAATATAGATCCGGTCATTCTTTTCTCTAAATAATGACCAGGAGTATTTAACCATCAAAACATAGAATAAAAATACCGGTATCCCCCCAACAAAGCCATTATCTTGTAACCATTGTAGATAAGCATTATGCGGATGGGGGAACGTTTCGCCCTCGCCATATTCAAGCATTATTCTCAAGGTAATGCCTACGTTTTTCATTGCTTCTCTGCCATGGCCGAAAAAAGGCGCCTCGGTAATAGATTCCCAGGCGAGCGGCCAGGCTAAAATGCGTCCCGAGGTAATAGCATGAACGTCCATCTTACCGTCTTCGAAATTAACTTCTTCACTGTGTTTTGAATCAGATTCCTGAGCCACAATACCTTGTGTCAAACGCTCTACCGCTGATGGGGCAACGGCTATCATTATGACCAACATGATAGGCGCCAATAATAGGTATTTACGCCATTTAAACAGACAATAAATAGCCCCGAGTAAGCCCCAAGTGGCATAACCGGTTCTTCCACCAGTCATTGCCATCGCCAGCAATATGACAATACAACTGGGGACAATAATCAATATAAAGTGTTTGGTACTGACATATTCTTTCACACAAAAAACAAGCCAGAAAGCGCCGCTCATCATCATCGATACATTAACGCGATGGAAACCAACATTCGCAGAGATAACTTTAAGTGCCCGACGCTGCAAAGAATCACCACTCATGGTCAAAGAGCCAAATTTCATCGCCTTTATCACTTGAATTGCCAAGAGCACAAACATCAGGCACAGACAGACCACCGCATAATTATACTGTTCCCTATTCCGACAGCCGTCATAAATGATAATGGCGGGCAACACCCATTTGAAACAATTAATTAAGTATTCATTGATGGCGCTGGAACCGGCAGTTACCTCGCCCCCAAAGGCGTCAACCAATGCAATAACCCCGCTTAAGTCACTCAGGTAACGTACCACACTGATCACGATAAAAATGCCATACAACACCAGTAAGAAATTAATATGCTTAGGCATATCCCATTGTAATTTTGACTTTTTACGATTTAATAACCAGGAAGATACAACATTTAAAAAGAGAAAGTTCCAATGATTTAAGCCAGGAATACCGGCTATGGATTTAGGCATATCAGGGTGTTGAAATACCGCCATAAGCAATACTAACCAACATGCAGAACGAAACCAGTCCTTCCAGGCATATACACTCAGAAAAGCAATAAGTAACGTCAACAAGGTTATTCGGATCACAATTAAACCTAGCTATACCATAGAAAAATTATTAAACGTATTAAACCATTCATCTTCAACCTGGGCCACAGTATATTTTCTTGTATCCGTAATCGCTTGATTGGAGAAAGAGGTGGTCTTGTCAGTATTCGGCAACAAAGTCATAAATGCCTGCGCAAATGCAGTGGCATCTAAAGTCGAAATTAAATAGCCACTCTTATCGTTTGTGAGTACATCACCTAAATCACCAACATCTGATACTATTGCAGGTAACCCGGTCATCATAGCCTGGATCAGGGCTTGAGAGAGCCCTTCAGAATCTGAGGTTAACACAAAGCATTTTGATTGCTGCAACCAACGATGTACATTATTTTGCCAACCAGAAAAATGGACATCGTCTGCAATACCTAACTGTTCTGCCAACGCCTCTAATGCTGCTTTATCTGGGCCATCGCCAACGATAACAGCATTCAAATAAGGTAGTTGTTGTTTAGCCACTTTAATGGCGTGTAAAAACCGGTCAACACGTTTGATATCTGAGAGCCTGCCGATAAGAATTAAGTCATAGATTTTATCCTGCAGTGGATCAGGCCTGAATAAGTCATTATTATACCCGCCGGGTACAATGCTAAAGTTTGTGTTAACACCTTTGCTTTTGAAATAATCAACCGCTGTAGACCCCATTGAAATAACCAGATCCATCTCATTCACCGCTTGAATCAGTAATGCTTCAATATCATAATCAGCCTGGCCAATACGGCTAAAGATCCGGTTTTCCGTGTTAAAACCACCACCGTAAACCTCATTCTTACCACCACCACTAATATATACCGATTTAGCGCCGATAATTCTCGCCAGCAGAGCCACCAGCAGGCCATTCACCAGCAGGTGAAATCCAACCAACACGTCAGGACGCTGGGTAAATGCCAACCAAGAAAAATAGAGTAATCGAGCGCCGACTTGACCGGCGGTTCTTTGCAGCCATTTCGGTGCGTAAGCACCCGAGACCTTATTCATATCTGGTACCTGAGTAGCCGCAACCATGATTACCTGCGCGCAGTTTTTCGCATTGGCCATAGGCTGTAGATGGGTAACCAACCAGTGTTCAGAATAGAAAGTGCCTGTCGCAAGCACTTTCAGTGGTCTCTTTTTATCTTGCTTTTTTCTCGGTAGCCAGGTCAATAATTGCATAAAACCTTGATACATAATAAGAATAATCCTTAATAACCAGCGATAACCCTGTTGTAAAATACGCATTATTTGTCTCTTTGCATTCATATTAGGCCACGACACTTTTGGGTAAATGAGAGTGAGAGAAATAAGCGTCAGGCAAACTAAAGTCTGGAGAAACTAATGTTGGGAAAACTAACGCAGACCAAGCTATCGACACACTGGCCTTACCTGTTTCATCCGCGGGATTGATTGTTAATGCTGAATAGCGTTCATTATTGATATACAAACGCACTTTTTCCGGCTGTTCCACGTACCAGGTTAAGCCATTAAGATCTTCGCCTGAATAATGTGTAACAAGATAAATATGGGTTTCGCCATTTACTTTCTTTTCAGAAAAACTCAATTCATCAACCGTGCGACAATACCCCAACAAACGTCGTGTGGTAGCCGTTAAAATCTGCTTACCCCGCTGAAATTGAGCCAATAACTCAAACGCTTGACGGGTTTTATCCTGAAACGGTTCCGCGACACTAAACACCTTACCTAAGTGGCTGTAAAAGATACTGCATCCCTGGTTTTTAACTAAAGTGGATAATACTGATTCGGTGAGTACCTGGTGGATGCCACGGGTAGAGTCAAACACTGAAACCCCCGCCCAAGATGGATTACAACGCATAAACTCCAACACAGGCGTCCCATCAACCAAGGTTGTCTTGCGCGATACCCTGTTGTCTTTATGCATCGCATATTTGGGGTTACCAAACCGAGCCAGCCAAGCTTTGACAAATTCTAGCAATATTGTTTTACTCGATTTAACGACCTGTTGAGAATTAAATAAGCTGCCATAATGACGCGGGCTATTTTGTGAGACTAAGCTGGTTACCCGCCCCTTCCAAACAAAAGGCAGCGCCCCTGATTGCACCGTGAGGTCAGTATGAAAGGCCGCATCACCAGGAATAGTTCCCTTTCCTTCCATTATGCCAGGATCTAGGTTAGTCGGAGCCTGGGCATGATCAACCCACACTTCAATTTGACGTTTACCCTGTTGCAGCGCCCGCCAGCATTGCTCAATGCGCTCTCTGTCATTCACATGGTCACCAAATGAATGCAGGCAATCAATGTGACCCGATTCAATAAGCTGCTGCACATTAAGACGACCATCGTCGTCACTGTTGGTATAGGAAAACTGGTCATTGGGCATATCAAAATAAATAGTGTTTCCTACCTCTAACCCCACACCTTTGCCTAACAGCGTGTCTTCGGTCGTATTAAGATAACGCGCGGTCTCTAAATAGATTCCCTTATTCGGCGTTTCATCTAAATCACTGCAAATAGCCATCATCGCCTTATAGGGATAGGGATATTTACGAAGCAATACAGCCATATTAATTCACCTTTCATCCAT
>JBLHPA010000023.1:0-29387 GCA_047628235.1 Moritella sp. | reverse complement strand
GACCTGTTTTGAAACGGTTTTGAGCACGCATACGCGCTGCATATTCTGGGTTAATCGCGGCCCATTTAGAACCTTGTTCCGCTTTTAGTGTAGCAACCGAATCGATATCATTTTTGTATATTGACATAGCAAATCCCTTACAGTTATCAAGTGATGATGAATTAAACCTAAACCTAAACCTAAATTTAAACGTTACGATTAGAATGATGTAACCGTTGCGTTTTGATGTATTAATACTAAACGGGAATGGACTATTTAGTTAGTTTATAATTTTTATGTTCAGTATTCACACTGTGAATGTTAAGGGCTGTTAATTCACGCAATTTATAGTATATTCAGGCTATAGCTGTTATTTCTCTTATTATGGTAGGTATTTATTTTATGAATATAGCCAGCGTTGACCTTAACCTATTAATTTACTTTGATGTTTTATTGAGAGAGAAGAATGTGACACGGGCAGCGAGTATGCTTAATATCACACAGCCCGCCATGAGCAACGGTTTACGTCGTTTGCGAACCTTGCTGGATGATCCTCTATTAGTCAGGACTTCAGATGGTATGTCGCCGACAGAGAAAGCGCGTAAACTGGCGCCGGTGATAAGAAAAGTATTGCTGGATCTGGAAGAAGCGCTGCAGGGTGAGAAAGAATTTGATAATAACAGTTATCGCGTATTTAGGATCATGGCCAGTGATTATGCGGAGTCAACGTTAATACCACGACTACTCAGTAAGCTAAATAAAATAGCCCCCAACATGACAGTGGACATTATGACGCCATCTGATGTGACCTTTCATGATGTAGAAGAGGGTAAGATAGATATGGCGATAAACCGTTTTGACGAGTTACCCCAGTCGTTTTATCAGAAAATATTATGGCGAGATTCATTCACCTGTATGCTCAACGCCGATAATCCTATCGTGAACAAATTCAATTTAAATCACTATTTGGCGTCTAAACATGTCTGGGTATCGAAGACAGGGTTTGGAGTTGGGGTTGGCATGAATCCCCATGACGTACAAAAATTGGGATGGGTGGATGAAGCACTAAATCGGCTGGGGAAAAAGCGCGACATTAAGGTATTTACCCGAAATTATAATGTGGCGATGCAGCTTGCATTACAAGATGATTTGATCGCAACATTACCGACAAAAGCGGCATTGGTCCATAAAGATAACAGTGATTATACCTTGCTAGAGCCCCCTTTTCCGATCCCTGATATCGAACTTAAAATGATTTGGAGCCCCTTATTACACCATGATGCCAGCCACATCTGGTTTCGACAATTGGTACAGGAAGCGGCTACCGAACTCCATTTTTCAAATTAACATCAATAACGCTGTATGTCGCGGCTGCTGGTAATGTTAATACCGGCATTAGGCTGCTTACTTTGCAGCTTGCTCTGTAGGTATAGCGCTTTAGCTAATTGGGTTATGGCGATGGGCTTTTGCTGCTTAAATAACGGTAACGGGATCGCGGCTAAAAAGTTGAGCGGGTAATAGGCTAACGCTTCCATTAAACGAAATTCATCCCGTTTTCCGTGTAGCAGGGTCGGTTGATACAGATAAAGGGAAGGGATATTAAGCTGTTTTAATGCCTGTTCTGTTTCCCCTTTGGTTTGTAAATAACTGCTGGCTGAGTTGGGATTGGCTCCGACAGCGCTGATCACATGTAATTGGGGGATATCGTTGGCGGCAACCCAACGAGCAAAGTTAATTATATAATCTTTGTCTACACGCCGGAAGGCTGCGACAGAACCCGCTTTTTTACGCGTCGTGCCTAAACAACAGTAGGCGCAATCAATCCTATTATCTACCTTATTATCTATCCTATTTTCGATCCTACTCGCGAGCAACTCTGCAATGTTAAGCGTGCTGAAATCAGCCAGATCCATAATTATTTCGGTGACTTTTGGCTGCGACTTAAATTGAGTTGGGCGATAGTGGACAGTATATATATGGCTAATGCCGACATCATCAATCAGTCGTTGCATCAATTGGCTACCTGTCGCGCCGTTGGCACCGACTATGATCACATTTTTCATTAGCATTCCCTTGATTCAGGTGGTTTGGTTGCAGGCGTACGGTAAATATTAAAGATGCTTAACAGAGTGTGACTGAGAATAAGCCATATCAGATTAATGAGCAGACCACCGACTACACCGGTAATGAGGGCTGCTTTGCTTAGGGGGATACCTGGTTTTAACCTTTGTAAAGTGCTCTGAGCTAAACTTGAATTTATATTTTTGGCAAGGAAGTAAAGCTGAGTAAGGTAATCACCATCAGTAAGTGTCGCGACATCTTGGCGTAATGATTTTACTGATGCCTTGAGCGTTGCAACCTGTTTACCTACTTGCTGTATTTCTGGGCTGGCGTTTAATTTAAATTCAGCAATAAGTGTATTGAGTTGGCCGTTAAAATTGAGTTCTGCAATAGCTGCATACTGCCTGAGTTGATCTTGCTGGGCATTATAATAACCCGCGAGATGTTGGGTATAGTGGTCAATGAATTGGGGCAACTGCATAAACAGTATGAACCCAAGGGTAAACAACAAGCGCTGTAGTAATCCGTTTATGAGTTTCATCGTGGCGATTTAATCCGTTAAGGCCAAACCCGCGTTAATTAAAGTGGTACTTACACGGGTTATATACCCAAACCACTTCAAGATGCAGGGTTCAGCGAGAATTCATTGGCTTTTAGGCAAGGCAGTCAAATGAATAAATAGTTATTCTATTTGGAGTTTGGCTAACGCAGTATAAAAGCCAATGAAACTCGCCCTTCGGGAACGTTTTTGGAAACATATGTCTTCACAAAATATACTTGAAATGGTACACCATTCCTTCATATATTTCGTTCGAACTATATTCCCCAAAAAAGCTCTGAATCTTGCATCTTGAAGTGACTTGGGTATACCTGGCTGAGCTAGTTTTAACCGTATTGTGCTTCCATCCAACTTTCTAATATTACCATGGCAGAGGCACTGTCGATCGCGCCTTTCTGTAAGGCTTTATAACCCCCGTCTTCAAACAAACGGGCTTTGGCATCTTTGGTGGTCAGGCGTTCATCGTGTAGTTCTGTTTTCACCCCGAAACGACCGGTTAAGCGATTGGCAAATTTGGCTGCTCGTTTGGTGATTTCTTGCTCTGTACCATCCATGTTTAATGGTTTACCTACGATGACGAGATCGGGCTTCCATTCATTAATTTGTTGACCGATTAAATTCCAGTCAGGGATGCCATCATTGGCTTTAAAGGCGATGAGTGGTCTCGCTGTGCCGGTAATTTCTTGACCAACAGCGATACCAATACTCTTGGTACCAAAATCAAAACCGAGCAGGGTTCTTTGCCCGAGTACTGCATTATTCATGAATGTCCAACCTCGCTGGATAATTGGCTGATATCAATACCTATTTTCTGTACCGCTTGCTCCCAACGTTGCTTTATGGGGACATGAAATAGGATATTGGGATCGGCGTTAACGGTGAGCCAACTATTGTCAGCTATTTCTTGTTCTAATTGTCCTTTGCTCCAGCCAGAGTAACCTAAGGCAACCATGTAATTGTCTGGTTGCTGCTCGGTGCCCAGCGTGGCCAATACATCTAAAGATGAGGTGATCATCAGTTTATCACTGATCTGTAAGCTTGAGCTAAACCCCGGATAGACGCTATGTAATACAAAACCACGATCTTCAGCGACAGGACCCCCTTTAAAAACGGGTTTATTTATTGTGTCGTTGTCTGTTTCTATTTCTATTTTTTTTTCAGTTTCAGTTTCAACTTCAGCTTTAACCGTTTGTGCGAGCAGTTCATCCAGTGAAATATTAACAGGATGATTGATAATGATGCCCATTGCGCCCTCGGGATTGTGCTCACAGATATAGACGACAGAGCGTTCGAAAATGCCGTCTTTCATACTGGGCATCGCGATGAGAAAGTGATCTTGCAGAGAATCCATCGACATATCTTATATTATTAACCGTCTGTTGATTATGGCAGAAAAACATAGCCTAGGCAGTGATAGCGCTTAAGCTATGCTCATTTGTATAAAACCTAGTCTTTATTTAGTCGCGCTTCAATTGCGTCCATGAGCATACCGGTAATGTCGACATCAAATGCTGCTTCGATCTCGCGGATACAGGTAGGACTGGTGACGTTAATTTCGGTCAGTTTATCGCCGATCACATCTAGCCCAACAAAAATTAAGCCCTTATCTTTTAACGTCGGGCCAACTGCTTTGGCTATTTCCCAGTCACTGTCAGATAGCGGTCTTGCTACACCACGGCCGCCAGCGGCAATGTTACCACGGGTTTCACCACTCGCCGGAATACGTGCAAGGCAATAAGGTACCGGTTCCCCGTCAATGACTAAAATGCGTTTATCACCGTCTGTAATGGCGGGGATAAATTTCTGCGCCATGCAGTAGCGTGAGCCATGTTCGGTGAGTGTTTCAATGATCACACTGACGTTTTTGTCCTGTTCCGTTAAGCGGAAAATAGACGCGCCGCCCATGCCATCCAGTGGTTTTAAGATCACATCTTTGTGTTCCTGATGGAACGCACGCAGTTTGTCTTTACGACGAGTTACTAAGGTTGTTGGGGTAAACTCATTAAACCAAGCCGTATAAAGCTTTTCATTCGCGTCACGTAGGCTCTGCGGTTTGTTGACAATTAATGTGCCTTCATCTTCGGCGCGTTCCAAGATGTAAGTCGCGTAGATAAATTCAGTATCAAACGGGGGATCTTTACGCATCAATACCACATCAAAATCGGATAACAGGTGATTTTTTTCTGCGCCCAATTCGAACCAGTTATTCGGATCTTGCTGTACTTTGAGTGGGCGGGAGTCGGCATAGGCGCGACCTTCGTGCATAGACAGATCTTGCATCTCCAGGTAAAAAAGCTCATAACCGCGTTGTTGTGCTGCCATTAACATGGCAAAACTGGAGTCTTTTTTAATGTTAATGTTGGCGATGGGATCCATCACTATAGCCAATTTTATCGTCATATATTTATCCTATCCTAAATCGCCAAAGCGGCACTGTAGTGCCGTAATGGCAGTTAATGAGGCTGTTTCTGTTCTGAGTACACGAGGCCCTAACAGGGTTTCTTCAAAATTAAACTGTTCTGTCATGGCAATTTCATCCGCGGATAACCCCCCTTCAGGGCCGATCAGCAGACGCACACCATGTTTAGGCTCGGGTAATGTATTAATGCTGTATTTTGCTCTTGGGTGCAGGTTCAGTTTTAGCTCTGCTGTTTCCTCTGCTGCCCAGTCTTTGAGTTGCTGTGGTGGCAATATCTGGGGAACAAAATTGCGCCCGCATTGTTCACACGCAGCGGTGGCGATTTTTTGCCACTGCTGTATTTTTTTCTCAAGACGTTCTGCAGAGATCTTCACACCACAGCGCTCACTGAATAATGGCGTGATGGCAGTAACGCCTAGCTCGACCGATTTTTGGATGGTGAAATCCATTTTATCGCCGCGCGAGATTGCCTGACCAAGATGAATTTTTAGCGGTGATTCACTGCTGATATCCTGAAATTCATCAATATGTACAACAACTGTTTTTTTGCCTGATTGCTCGATCGTGGCCTGGTATTGACCGCCTTTACCGTTAAATAAGGTGAGATGATCGCCCACTGTCATACGCAAAACGCGTCCAACGTGGCCTGCGCCATCAGGCGACAGTGCGATACTGCTGTTGACGATTAATTCATTGGGTTCAAAGATGCGGGGATGACGCATAATGGTAACCTCTGTCTATGTATTTAGTTAATAGATAGATTATACCCACTTTTTTATGCACTGAGGAACTTTCTCTGTAAAGGTGGAAAATAATTGGTTTTATAGGGCGTCTTGAATAACTTATCGATCGCAATTTATTTGAATAAAATTGCGCTTTATCTAATGCGGGTATTGGTTAACAAGAGGGAGTAAACTGGGTTTAGAATTTGAGAAATGGTATTATGCGTTAAATTTCAAGCATAAACGATAAGGACTGCGTTATGGATATTATTGAAGTTCAGACACTTGATGGCATTGAAACAGAGTTAAATGATCTCTTAACTGAATGTGTCGAAAGTGGCGCTTCCGTTGGCTTTTTGACTCCCTTTGGTGAGCATGATGCGCGTGAATATTGGCAAATGGTGGCGCGTGATCTTGAAGATAAATCAAGAAAACTATTTATTGCCAAAACAGACGCTGGCATCGTTGGCGCTGTCCAGCTATCGGTTACCCACAAACCTAACGGCTCACATCGTGGCGAAGTGGAAAAATTAATGGTTCATGTTAATGTTAGAGGACAGGGAATAGGTAAGTTGCTTCTGTCTCGACTGGAATTAACGGCTAAGGCGATGGGGCGTGATCTTTTGGTGCTTGATACACGTCTTGGGGATGTAGCGTCTGAATTGTACCGTAAAGTAGGCTACACCGAGGCAGGCCAAATTCCCAACTTTGCAAGAAGTTCTTCTGGGCAGTTAGAAGCAACTGTGTATTTTTATAAACAATTGTGATTTGATAGGTTTGATAGGCGCAATAGCTGAGTCAGTGCCAAAATGAGAATAAGGAGATTCCATGAAGATCTACGGTGACATCCAATCCGGAAATTGCTACAAAATAAAACTAGTGTGTTCGCTCCTGGCTATTAAACATGAGTGGATCCATATCGACATTCTTGCTGGTGGCACACATACCGATGCATTTCTTACGAAAAATCCCAATGCCAAGATCCCTCTGCTTGAGTTAGCTGATGGACGTTGTTTGTCAGAATCTAATGCCATTGTTAATTTCTTAGCCGCGGGCAGTGCATTGCTGCCTGATGACAGTTTTGCCTTCGCTAAGGTGCAGCAATGGCAATTTTTCGAGCAGTATAGCCATGAACCTTTTATTGCCGTTGCCCGGTATATCGCCAAGTTTCTGGGCCTGCCTGACGAGCGGCGGGCAGAGTATGACTCAACGCAAGCGGGCGGTCACAAGGCGCTGTCAGTGATGGAGTCGCAACTGACACGAACGCCTTACCTTACCGGAGAACAATTAACGACAGCAGATATTGCTTTATATGCCTATACCCATGTCGCTGATGAAGGTGGTTTTGACCTTTCAACCTACCCGGCTATCGGTGCCTGGATGGACAGGATCGCTTCCGAACCAAAATATGTCAGTATGGAATAATAGTGTTGTGATAAATCTTATTTTTTATGCTGCAAGGAGGGATTACCATGGTGGATGGTTATAAAATAAGTGCTGATTTCGCAGACATGGATTTAGCGGTAATTCACGAGTTTATATCGCGTTCGTATTGGGCCAAGGGAATTCCGCTCGCTATTCAGCAACGCGCAGTAGAAAATTCATTATGCTTTGGCATATTCAAGCAATCCGGTGAGCAGGTTGGCTTTGCCCGTATGATCACAGACAGGGCAACCTTTGCTTATCTGGCCGATGTCTTTGTGCTGGAGGCGCATCAAGGGAAAGGCCTGAGTAAATGGTTAATGCAAGTCATCCTGGAACACCCTGAGTTACAAGGCCTTCGGCGTATGCTGCTGGCAACGGGAGATGCGCACGGTTTGTATCAGCAGTTTGGCTTTAAAGCGTTAGCAGCCCCAGAGATTTATATGGAGCTGCATATACCAAATAGGTATGAATAAACTTAAGCTGTAGCTGTAGCCTGTACTAACTACTTACCACAACCCACGTTCCAAACAGGCCGTTTTAACAATGTGATTCTCATTGTATTGCTTGGCTTCAATCAGTCTGGTGCGCTTACATTCACTCTGCGTGACAGGGTATTGCTTATCCCAAGCCTGCAATTCTCTTTTTTGTCGACCAATGTTATAACTTGGATACGCCGCTTCCATGTATAAATAGGCTCGGGCTATTTGCCCTTTGGCGTAATTTGGAGGCTGCACGGCTTTATTGCGGATCTTGATGGGGCAAGCTCCAAACTGGTCTTTCGGTGCTGTGACCGCGCTGGCGAAATTATAGTTGCTGCGCAGTGCATTTACCGCACCGATAGCCGGATACAGGTTATACATATCTGCCTGCATGTACCGATATTGCAGATTAACTTTTTCAGCGCAGCGGCGACCTTTAAAAGTATTACCTTTACTATTTACACAATCAGGATCCCCTTCACGCCACTCGCGGAAACTGCGGCCGAAGTTTTCTGCTGGTACCACGTGCTCCCACTCCAGCTTTTTTTGGCGTTTTTTATACTTGGTTGATTGGAAACCGTTGGCATCCGTTATTTTCTTTTTTGTACTGAAACTGGCCTGACAATAGATGGTTAATCTTGGTACTTGGTTGTAAACAGCTTTTTCGAGAGTTTTCTTGGCGGTATTAAATGAATAGCTGGCTTGGTTGCCGAGGTTTGGTGTATTGGCGTAAATTGGTAAGGATAGGGTGGTGCATATCACCATGGTTAATGCTGATTTTGGCATGATTAGCTACTTCAGTGCGATAATTTAGTAGTGTAGCATAACTGTCTGAAGGGAGATGGCTATCAGCGGTAGATATTAGTTAGGTGCGCGAGACTAGCCCAGGACAAGCTAAGGGATTCAGTGAATTGAGTGGTGTTGTATTGGTATCGAGGTAATTAATTAAAGATGGTTAAATAAAGGCCATGGGAGAATAATATCAAGAGCAGACGTAAAGACCTGCTCTTGGAAATCAGTGTACTTAATTTGCGTGTGCTGCAGCATACCGCACAGCAATGTCAGAATCGAGTAACATGGTTTCTTTTAAAACACCTGATTTAGCAACGAAAATTCGTTGGGAAATAGATAAAGCACTAAGATCGAGGTTACGGGCGATTTGTTCAGCCTGGTCCTTATTACGCTTTAAAACTGCAGTGATCAGTTTTTCCATTTCATAATCCGTGTATTTTGCAGTATCTAACGCCTGAGTCATAACCTAATTCCCTTTTAAAATGGTATCTACTTTCGTTATTTTATATTATGAATTTAGATAAATACACATATATGAGCTAAATAAATGGATATTTACAAAGCGGCCTGTCACGTTATGTGCGTGCTTATGCGTCCGCCCAGCAGAAAATAGTACGCTAATTCTTTGCCACTAAGGCCTGTTTGCAGTAGCGACAGAGGTAGCCTGCTTTATTACGCACTATTTTATTGTGGCGATAGACGGTTAGCTGGTGTTCTCTACATTGACAAGCATAGGTGAAGGTTTCCCCTTTGACACTGCCAATATCATATTGGTGGGTGGTTTTCGCAGCTAGTTCAAATATTTTAATCATAATATATTGCCACTCTCTTCCGTGGGGCTTAGTTCGGCCATAAAGATGATGGACAATGAGGTGGGCAACTTCATGGGGCACGGTTTGAAAAATGAAATGTTGATGATTCTCAAGTAGTAATACCTTGTTAAAACGTAATTCATTAACTTGCAGACGTGCACTGCCTGCGATTTTACCACGCTGGTTAAAATTGATTGTTGGCCGCGGAAAAGTGCGTTGTAATTGAACCTCAGCGCGTTGATAACAGCATTCTATTTTCGCCAATACTTCTTTCTCTAATACTGCGGCGATGATGCTTGCTTCAGATGCTGCTGGTCTGGCTTGGTTTGATGTCATTAATTGCTATTAAACTCGGGATATAAAAAAAGCGCTGAGGGATAATACCAAAAGCGCTTTTTATCGGTCAACCGGAAAGGTTATTACAGACCCGCGGCGTCACGGAGGATGTCAGCTTTGTCTGTCGCTTCCCAAGGGAATTCTTCACGACCGAAGTGACCATAAGCGGCTGTTTGCAGATAAATTGGGCGTTTTAGGTCAAGCATTTCGATTAATCCATGTGGGCGTAGTTCGAAATGTTCACGTACTAATTTAGTGAGTAATTCTTCACTTACCTTGCCCGTACCGAATGTTTCAACACTGATTGATGTTGGCTCAGCAATACCAATAGCGTAAGACACTTGGATTTCACAACGATCAGCCAGACCAGCCGCGACAATATTTTTTGCCACGTAACGTGCTGCATAGGCGGCACTACGGTCAACTTTAGAAGGATCTTTACCAGAGAAAGCACCGCCACCGTGACGTGCCATGCCGCCATAGGTGTCAACGATGATTTTACGACCAGTTAAACCACAGTCACCCATAGGGCCGCCGATAACGAAGCGGCCAGTTGGATTAATAAAGAACTTAGTTTCTTTATTCAACCATTCTTTAGGTAGTACTGGTTTGATAATGGTTTCCATTACCGCTTCAACAAGATCTGCCTGTTTAATATCTTCAGAATGCTGGGTAGAGAGTACCACTGCATCGATACCTACAATTTTACCGTCATCATAAGCAAAGGTAATTTGGCTTTTTGCATCTGGACGTAACCAAGGCAGGGTACCACTCTTACGCACTTCAGCCTGGCGTTTAACCAGTCGGTGTGAATAAGTGATCGGTGCAGGCATTAATTCTGCAGTTTCGTTATTTGCATAACCAAACATTAAACCTTGGTCACCAGCGCCTTGCTCGAGTGGATCACTGCGGTCAACACCTTGATTGATGTCTGGCGATTGCTTACCAATGGTGTTTAATACAGCACATGAATTGGCATCAAAGCCCATGTCGGAATTGATATAACCAATGTTACGTATCGTATTTCGAGTGATCTCTTCAATATCGACCCAAGCATCAGTCGTTACTTCACCGCCGACCATGACCATACCTGTTTTTACATAAGTCTCACAGGCAACGCGTGCTTTAGGGTCTTGTGCAATGATTGCATCAAGCACAGCGTCCGAAATTTGGTCTGCAATTTTATCAGGATGACCTTCTGATACTGACTCAGAGGTAAACAAGTGTTTAGCCATGGTTTAAATTCTCTCTCTTTATTTAGACACAGTTAACGCTATATACGTTTGCATGTGTAGAAGTTTTAACATCTAGACGTCTATTCTAAACCAGTTTGCATATACTTAGATAGCCCTGTGCAATAATAATTCTGCAATTCAGATGCTTTGTCTGATTTTTGCGCAAGCATGTATGTCATAAATAGCAAATATGCAGTAGCATAAGAGAAAAGTATTAAGAAGTATGAGCTAAACGGTATTATATCGCTGATAATGCTCAGTGTTTACTATCATTAATTATTACTTATCATTTACCACTTACTTGCAATTGGGAAACGACAACGTGTCATTGAACAAATCATTACTTATTACGGCTGGGTTACTGGTTAGCTTCAGCAGTGCGGCGTCAAATATATCACTTTCCTTCAATAACGATAATCTTGATATAGGCTACGAACTAGAAGTTCAAGAAGAACTGAAGCTGAAAGGCGACTATTTGCAGACTATCGACAACGGTTTTACCGTTGATACCGGTATGTACGCTTTTCAGGATGCTGGTTCTACTTTTTTTGAGCTGGGCGCAAAAGGCATGATGATGCGTACCGATAACGGTGATGGTAGTGCTCTAGCATTTGGTGGGCTAGGTGGACTGCGCTTAACGGAGCAGTTTAGCTTGGAAGGTGAATTACATTTTACCCCACAAATTCTCGCATTTGGTGATACTGAGAATTATACCCAGTGGATAGTCCGTGCCAACTTTGAATTAATGCCGACTGCGCACCTTTTTGTTGAATATAATAACACGACGGTTGAGTATAAAAATCAATCGGATGAGAATTTAACCAGTGATGTTTTATTTGGCATGAAATGGGTGTTCTAAAACCTAGTCGAGTTTAATATGATTGCAAATTAAAGCATCCTTTATAGGATGCTTTAATTTTTTAACGCGTAATATTTAAATTCTCGATAATAATCGTTAATTAAAAATACGTGTCATGTGATAATTTCTACTTTCTACTTTCTACTTTCTACTTATTGCTTTGTGTTGTGCGTTAATTCTTTATTATTCCGCAACGATAATTTGAGCAATTCAGAATAAAGCGGTTTACCACCCAGCGCCTGTGCAATAAATGTTGCTCCCAGACAGGTCATCAGCAAAGGTAGAATAAGCGCGTAGTTATCTGTCATCTCAACCACTAACACGATCCCGGTTACCGGCGCACGAACGGTGGCAGCAAATAATGCCCCCATGCCAGCAACTGCGTATACCGCAGGCTCAGCGACGAAGCCGGGAAATAGATCTGCAGCGATTACGCCGTAGGCTAAGCCAAATAAGGTGCCCAGCGTAAGCATAGGAGTAAATATACCGCCAGGTGCGCCTGAAGCGAAACAGGCAATAGTACCGAATAACCGCACCAGGAACAGCCCAACCAATAGGATCCAGGTTAAGGGGTCCTGAATAATAGTGGTGATCAACTCAATGCCACTGCCAGCTGTATCTGGTAAAAAAAGTTGCATCAGAGTAAATACGCCGCCAAATGTCATACCTGTCATCACAATGCGACTGAGTTTATTATCTTGTCGTTGCTTTAGGTGTTTGGTACTGCTCAAGATCCAGCGGTTGAAATTGACACCGATGACGCCAAAAATAGTACCTAATAGCAGAAATAACCAAAGTGAGGTTAGCGGTGGCACGGTAAATTTGGGGATGTGCATAACAGCTTGTTGTCCATGAAATGAGCGCATTATAATGGTAGCTACTGCTGCTGCCAGTGTCACACACTTTATCGAGGTGATATTATAACGAAACTGTGGGCGCATTTCTTCAATGACAAATAATATGCCCGCGAGAGGTGCATTAAATGCTGCAGCCAGACCCGCCGCTGCTCCCGCTGCGGTTAAAATGTGTGTAGCATGGGCATAGCGTTTAGCTGTTCCAGAAAACATGCGCCCAATCGCACCACCGATTTGAATTGATGGTCCTTCACGACCCAGTATCATACCTGAACCGATGGCCAGCGTTCCAGCAATAAACTTGATTGGTAAAACGCGGCGCCAGCGAATGTCATAGATACCATCGAGTGCACCTTCTATATGAGGGATACCACTGCCTCCTGCCTCTGGAGCGAAGCGGTGTGTGAGCCAGAAAGCAAGGCCAACCATCACTGCCCCGAGTAGCATCATTAGGATAATGTTAATACCAGGAGAGAATGTTAATTGCTCAAAGAGTTGCGAGCGGTGCTCATTAACCCACAATATTGAACCTTCAAACAATGCGATAATCAGTCCAGTAAAAGCACCAACGCCCGCAGAAAGGGCAAGTAAGACGATATAGTCATGTTTGGTTGATAGCGATTTTGGGGTGGTGCGGTGTTTAAGAAGGCCACCTTGAAAAAACCTAAAATTGGGTGATTTAGCCATGCGTATTAGTAACCTGAGCGAGTTATATTGACTCAAATTGAGTCATTTGGAGTATTAAGGTTTTTAGACTAGAGTAACTGTGTCAGCAAAAGTGTTTTTTAATGAGCGCTAAGTATCGTCAGGTCATCTTTTATTACACAATAGATCGTGAACTTGCTCACATTATATAGAATAAATATAAAAGATCATACATAATAATAGGCATAAGTTTTAATAGTTATTTTAATTCAAGTGGTTATGACGTCATTGCTGTGTTTCAATGCGTGTAAACTGCAGTTTCAAATGAAAGCTTGCTTTGTTCCGTTGTATCATTTGAAAATGGTGCTCATGGCGCTACCTATCACGTCTGAAGGACTATATCGTTAGTGATTTGTCATTGAAAAATCGGTAGTGTGACTATTATTGACTTTTGAGTTGAAAATTAAAAAAACAAAAAAAGTTGCTACACATAAGCCAAATTTGTGAGAATATAGCGCCATAAAATTTATCCTAATAATCAACCCTCAGTAGGAGCAAACTATGCCATCTCGTCAAGAGCTAGCGAATGCGATTCGTGCACTAAGCATGGACGCAGTTCAAAAAGCAAATTCAGGTCACCCAGGGGCACCAATGGGAATGGCAGATATTGCCGAAGTATTATGGCGTAAAAACCTAAATCATAACCCAGCCAACCCGAATTGGACCGATCGTGACCGTTTTGTTCTTTCTAATGGCCATGGCTCAATGCTTATCTATTCATTGTTGCACCTTACTGGTTACGCGCTTTCAATCGATGATCTGAAAAACTTCCGTCAGCTACACTCAAAAACACCGGGTCACCCTGAATACGGTTACGCACCCGGTATTGAAACAACAACGGGTCCATTAGGCCAAGGTATTACTAATGCTATTGGTATGGCGATTGCTGAAAAAACATTAGCCGCGCAATTTAATAAGCCTAGCCACGATATTGTTGATCACAATACTTACACATTCCTTGGCGATGGTTGCTTAATGGAAGGTATCTCTCATGAAGCATGCTCATTAGCTGGTACGCTAGGCTTGGGTAAACTGGTTGCATTCTGGGATGATAACGGTATTTCAATCGACGGCGAAGTAGATGGCTGGTTTACTGATGATACAGTTAAACGTTTCGAAGCTTATGGTTGGCATGTAGTTTCTGTTGATGGTCACAATAACGAAGAAATTCAAGCGGCTATCGACGCGGCTAAAGCTGAGACTACACGTCCAAGCCTTATTTGTTGTAAAACAGTCATTGGTTTTGGTTCACCAAACAAAGAAGGTACGCATAACTGTCATGGCGCTCCTCTGGGTGATGCTGAAATTGTTGCAACGCGTGAAAAATTGGGTTGGAGCCACGCACCATTTGAAATTCCAGCGGACATTTATGCCGAATGGGATGCAAATGAAGCGGGTGCACAAGCTGAAGCTGCATGGAATGAAAAATTTGCTGCTTACCAAGCTGCTTATCCAGCACTTGCTGCTGAATATGCGCGTCGTACAGCCGGTGAACTTCCTGCTGATTGGGAAGAGAAATCTTCTACTTATATCAAACAGCTTCAAGCTGATTCAGCGAAAGTTGCTACACGTAAAGCATCACAAAATTGTATCGAAGAATTTGCACCGTTACTACCTGAACTACTCGGTGGATCTGCTGATTTAGCACCTTCTAACCTGACGATGTGGTCTGGTACTAAAGCAATTACACCAACGGATGCATCAGGTAACTACTTACACTACGGTGTACGTGAGTTCGGTATGACTGCCATCATTAATGGTATGTCATTACATGGCGGTTTCACTCCTTACGGTGCAACATTCTTAATGTTCATGGAATATGCGCGTAATGCGATGCGTATGGCTGCATTGATGAAAGTGCAGAATATCCAAGTTTATACGCATGACTCAATTGGTCTGGGTGAAGACGGTCCTACGCATCAGCCAGTAGAGCAGATTGCTAGCTTACGTCTAACACCTAACATGAGCACGTGGCGTCCGTGTGATTCTGTAGAATCAGCAGTTGCCTGGAAATATGCGATTGAACGTAAAGACGGTCCAACTGCACTGATCTTCAGTCGCCAAGGTCTCGCCCCTATGCCACGTGATGAAGTGCAACTCGCCAATGTAGCTAAAGGTGGTTACACACTCGTTGATTGTGATGGCAAACCAGAGCTTATCCTTATCTCTACCGGTTCTGAAGTTGAGCTATGTACTAAAGCGGCGGCAGAATTGACTGCAAAAGGTCGTAAGGTACGTGTTGTATCTATGCCTGCTACAGACGTATTTGACAAGCAAGATGCGGCATACCGTGAATCAGTTCTACCATCTGATGTAGTTGCACGTGTAGCTGTTGAAGCGGGTATTGCTGACTTCTGGCACAAATACACTGGCTTTAACGGTAAAATCATCGGCATGACAACATTCGGCGAATCAGCACCTGCTGAGCAACTGTTTGAAATGTTCGGTTTCACTGTTGCTAATGTTGTTGCTACTGCAGAATCTGTTCTGTAATCGGTAATGATGACAGGTAGTTAATACCTTAAGTATTAACTATGCTGAATACAAAAAAGGAGCTCATTGAGTTCCTTTTTTTATGCGTATTACCGCCCTAAATAACAGACATAAAAAAACCAGCTTGACGCTGGTTTTTTTATTATTCAGGTTACGGTCGCTATTCAGGCTAGGTGCCTATTATGCTACCTGCACCGGAATGGCATTACTGGTGCGAACGATATCATTAACTTCGTTGATATAAACAAGAGAAGGCTTATGCTGCTTAGCTTCTTCATTGTCCATGCTAACGTAAGCACAAATGATTACGCGATCACCCACTGCCGCTTTATGCGCTGCAGCCCCATTCACAGAAATGATTTTTGAACCACGTTCACCTGCGATTGCATATGTTGAAAAGCGCTCACCATTATCGATATTATAGATATCGATTGCTTCATATTCTAGAATACCTGACGCATCTAACATATCTTGGTCGATGGCGCATGAGCCTTCATAGTTTAGTTCGGCATGTGTTACACGCGCTTGGTGTAACTTACCTTTTAGCATTGAGGTTTGCATCTTTCTAAAACCCATTCTATTTATAGTTTACGAATACACTGTACTACACAGTATCAGTAGTTGCGCCCATATTAGCGTATTTGTTTAATCAGCGCAATTGTACTACCTGGTTATCGATTAAGCGGGTGTTACCTAAAAATGCGGCCATCAGAATAACAGCATTGTCACTTTTATCAGTTAATTCAGCTAAACTTTCGGCATCGACGATGTCAATTGCATCGGAAATGAAACCTGCGTTATTCAGTTGTTCTGTTGCCTGGCTGATAAGTTCGGCATTGGTGGTAGGATTTTTTGTTACCTGATCCGCAATCCAGCGCATAACCTTCGCCAGTTCTGGGGCAATTTCACGCTCATGCTCTGTTAATAAACCATTTCTTGAACTCATGGCCAGACCCGTTGCTTCACGCACTGTCGGCACACCGACAATCTGGATTGGCATAGCCAAATCCGTCACCATCTGCCGTATCAAGGCTAGCTGCTGGAAGTCTTTTTCCCCGAACAGGGCAACATCAGGTTGAACCAGATTGAATAACTTGGCTACCACGGTTGCCACGCCATTAAAATGACCGGGGCGGTGGGCACCTTCAAGGCATTGTGAAATGCCCGGTACCTGAATAAATGTCTGTGCGGCTAAACCATGCGGGTACATCAGCTCGGCCGTTGGTGTAAAGACGAGATCGGTATCAACCGTCTGCAACGCCTGGCAGTCATCGTTAAGGGTACGTGGATAAGCATCCAGATCGGCAGCCTGATTGAACTGCAGCGGATTCACAAAAATGCTGACAACAACACGGTCGGCATATTTCTGAGCTTCTTTTACCAGGGTCAGGTGACCCCGGTGTAGGTTGCCCATAGTCGGGATGAAAGCTGTTGATAAGCCCTGACGGCGCCAAGTGATAATTTGTTCTCTCAGTGCATCAATGTTTGCAATAATATCCATGTAGCTTCCTACCTAATATAGCGATATAACGATCTATCGATTTATCTATAAATACCGAAAATGAAATGTTATGAAAATGTATGCTCGTCGGCTGGGAATGTCTGTTCTGCAACCTGGTCAATATAAGCGACGACAGCTTTGCGCATATCACCGGTCTCAGCAAGGAAATTTTTAGAGAACTTAGGCACAAACCCTTTGGAAATACCAAATGCATCGTGCATAACCAGGATCTGACCATCGGTATCGCGTCCAGCGCCAATACCGATAACGGGGATGGTCAGTGCTTCAGTGATCCGTTTAGCCAGCGCAGACGGGACACATTCAACAACTAATAATTGGATGCCGGCCGCTTGTAATGCTAACGCGTGTTCGACCATTTTATCGGCTTTATCTTGCGTGCGCCCCTGTACTTTAAACCCACCAAAGACGTGGACTGATTGCGGTGTTAGACCTAAGTGACCACAGACTGGGATCCCACGTTCAGTTAATGCGACGACGCTTTCAACCAACCATTCACCGCCTTCCACTTTGACCATATTTGCCCCAGCCTGCATTAATGTGGTGGCATTGGTTAATGTTTGCTCTTTGGTGGCGTAACTCATAAAGGACATGTCTGCAATAACCAGCGCTTTTTTGGCACCAGCACGTACGCAGCGCGTGTGATAAGCGATATTGTCAGTGGTTACAGGTAAGGTGTCGCTATGACCTTGCAGTACCATTCCCATTGAGTCGCCAACTAATAATATCGGCATGCCGGCTTCATCAAATAATGCGGCAAAACTAGCATCGTAAGCGGTAATACTGGCAAATTTTTGTCCTGCTTGCTTCATCTTAAGCAGGTGAGATACGGTAACTTTACTCATAGAAATCCTTCTTCATTAAGCGAACATCGATTGTTAAAAATTATAATTTTTGGTAAATAGTCAAGTCATTCTGCGGACACTGCAGCAATAGCGCTTGCAGTGCAGTACCGCAAGGCAAACGCAATTGTGGTGCTATTTCAGCTAATGGATAAAGTACAAATTCTCGGGTTTTCATGCCGTAGTGCGGTATGGTTAAGCGTGGGGTTGTTATTACTTCATCGCCATACAATAAGATATCCAGGTCAAGAGTTCTTGCCCCCCAGTGCTCCTTACGGATGCGGCCTTGCTCATTTTCTATTTGTTGCAGCGAATCCAGCAGGGCCAGCGGAGCCAGCAGGGTATCGATACAGGCAACCGCATTGATATAATCCGGTTGCTGCTGAGGCCCCATAGGCTTGCTGGCATACAGGGATGACGTGCATACCCAGCTGCTTGCGGCTAAATGTTGTAGCGCTGTTATTGCGGATTGTGCCTGGGCGACAGGATCCGCAAGGTTACTGCCAATCGCAATGTAACAGCGTATACCTGCAGATACAGATTTAGTCATTCTGACTGGCTGCCGGTTGTTTTTTCTTGGTGCGGCGTGGGCGCTTTCTGTTGCCTGCCGGATTGCCGGAAGACAAGTTTTTAATCAGTGTCTGACGGCCAGTTGCATTGCTGCTTTGATAATCGCGCCACCACTGGGTGATTTCGATAAGTTCGCCGCCCTGGATTTGTGCCCGCATTTCCAAGAAGTCGAAACCAGCACGGAATTTCAGATGTTCAAAGGCTTTTTCTGCGCGCTTACCCTGGCGTCTTGGTAGGCGAGTTTGTAAATGCCAGATATCACGGATAGTAGCGGTAAAGCGGCGAGGGATAGAGATGCTCTTAATTTGTGAGTCCAGCGCATCATTCATTGCGAGTAGCAGGGCATCGCTATAATTCAGGCCACTGTCGATAACACGCTCTTCAGCAAGGGCTTCAAGTGGATACCAAAGCATTGCGGCATATAAATAAGCAGGTGTTACACGCTTGCCTGAGTTGATCCGACGGTCGGTATTCTCTAATGCAATCTCAATGAATTTGTCGCAATTACTGGTGCCGTCTTCATTTTGATATTTACTTACCAGAGGGAAAAGTGCTTGGAATAACCCGTATTGCTTAAGTAATTTATATGTCGGTAAACCTTGGCCATTTAAAAATAGCTTTAGCGTCTCTTCAAATAAACGTGCGGCGGGAATACTTTGTAGCAAGCTCGACAGACGTTTAATCGGTTCTTCGGCCTCGGGGCTAATCTGCATGTTAAGCTTCGCGGCAAAACGTACAGCTCTGAGCATTCGCACTGGGTCTTCACGGTAGCGTGTTTCTGGATCGCCGATCAACCGCAGTTGTTTACTTTCTAAATCAGCAAGACCGCCAGTAAAGTCGTATACAGCACGGTCAGCGATATTGTAATACAAGGCATTAACAGTAAAGTCACGTCGTTCCGCATCTTCACTGATGTCGCCGTAAACATTATCGCGCAACAGCATACCGCCATCAGATTGCTTGGCAGTCTGCTGATTTTGTTCTTCAGCATGGTGGCCGCGAAAGGTAGCCACTTCTATTACATCACGGCCGAATAGGATATGAGCGAGACGGAAACGGCGTCCAACTAAACGGCAGTTATGGAATAGTTTTTTGATTTGTTCCGGTTCGGCATTAGTCGCAATATCAAAGTCTTTAGGTTCTTGGCCAATGAAGATGTCCCGTACGCCACCACCGACTAAATAAGCTTGATAGCCTGATTTATGCAGGCGGTATAATACTTTTAATGCATTTTCGCTCAGCAGGTTATGGGTTACCGGATGCTGCCCTTTTTCAAGTTTAGCCTCAGTTAGCTGTATTGCGTTTGCCGGGGCTTCAGCTATATCTGACCGAGTTTTCTGAGGAGCGTCGTTACACTCTGCATCACGATCTTGTGGCGCTGGTTGCGCTATTACGGATGTAGTTGCGTTAACATCTGAAGTCAGATCTATCTGTTTTTTGCTTAGTATCTTTTTACAGAATTTAGTGATTTGAGTGAAAATAGTACACCTCTAATTTGTATTAAAAAGTAATAAAATATATTGAATTTATTTTACCCAAGCTCCTTTAAAATGCAGAAATTAGCATTTTGAAGTAGCTTGGGTATACGCCGCCATATAATACCGCTGCGGTGATTAAATGACAAAGATTGTCGAATAAATTTAGTGTTAATCTTTAGTTAGTGTTTAATATGATGGATTTTTGTCGGGGTAAATTTTTGACAGACCAGTGTTGTACCGCCCATTGCAGCAGTTGGTCTATCGACAGATCCCGTAATTCATCAGTAACTGGCAAGGCTAAGAAATTAAATGTGCTGATTAACAGTGTTTTAGCATTGTTGCTATCCAATCCCGGCGCATGATTCTGCTTGCTGAGCTTGGTACCATCGGTGTTAGTGGCAAGTGGCAGATGCAGATAAGAGGGCGCGGCATGCCCGAACTGGTTAAATAAATAGATCTGCCGGCCTGTGGGTTCGATAAGATCTGCCCCCCGCACCACTTGTGTGATGCCTTGGTAGATATCATCAACCACAACCGCAAGGTTATAGGCGAACAAGCCATCCTTACGTTGAATAATAAAATCTTCAGCAGCGAGTCCGGCTACAATGTCAATTTTACCGTGTAGTTCATCAATGAAATCGTCAATAGGTGCCAGGGTTTTCAGTCGAAGTGCAGCATTGTCAGCCGTTAGTTGCTTATCGCGGCACTGAGCCTGATAAAAAGCGCTTTGTGCGTGGATCTGTTTACGGGTGCAGTTGCAATAGTAGGTCAAATGCTGTGCGCTGAGTTGCTTGAGCGCGGCTTGGTAAGCGGGGTAGCGTTGGCTTTGGTAGATAACGTGCTGATCCCAGTTCAGGCCAAATTTTTCCAGCGTGGTTAATATGGCCGTAGTGGATCCAAGAACCTCTCTGGGCGGATCAAGGTCCTCAATGCGCACCAACCAGGTACCTTGATGTGATCTTGCTTGCAGGTAACTGCCGACAGCAGCGATCAGGGAACCAAAATGTAATGGGCCTGAGGGGGAGGGCGCGAAGCGTCCTACATAGCCATTTGCCATGACAATCATCTTAACGGTAAAAGAGGGCTAACTCAGCCCTCAACATAGTAGTAATAACAATAAATACTGTTTAGTAAGTATCGCTTAGCCAACCATTTGCTTTTCTTTGATTTCTGCAAGGGTTTTACAATCGATGCACTGTTCTGCTGTAGGTCGTGCTTCGAGGCGGCGAATACCTATTTCGATACCGCAGGTGTTACAGAAGCCAAACTCATCATGTTCAATAAATTGAAGTGTTTTTTCAATTTTTTTGATCAGCTTTCTCTCACGATCTCGGGCACGTAATTCTAAGCTGAATTCTTCTTCCTGAGCTGCACGATCAACAGGATCTGGAAAGTTGGATGCTTCGTCCTTCATGTGAACAACGGTGCGATCAACTTCTTCACGCAATTCATTACGCCAAGCACTTAAAATATTTTTAAAGTGCGCTCGTTGTTCCTCGCCCATGTATTCTTCACCAGGTTTTTCCTGATAAGGTTCTACACCAGCGATGGCTAAAACACCGAGTGATTTTTTCGCTTCAGGCATGCTATCTCTCCTAGTCCGCATTACACCGTAATATTACTGAGACACTACTAAGCAATATTTATGGGCGCTATAAATACCAGAAACATACAAACTGCGCAAACTAAAGTGGCAATTTGTTAAATTTAACCCTCTTTTGGGTTGGGTTTTATGTGACACTAGTCACATTCGAATGAAATCCGTTCAATAAGCGTAATTTCTTCCGAATTAATTGCGCTAGCGTAAGCAAATACCTCGACACCTTGGTGGATTGCTAGCGTAACAAGATCACTATAGTCTTTATCTATGTGTTTAGCAGGTTTTAAGGTTGTGATCCCCGAGTGTTGTATCACAAATAATAACACTGCTCTGTGTCCGTTTTGCTTTACAGCAATCAATTCACGCAGGTGTTTTTGTCCACGTAACGTTGTAGTGTCAGGGAAAAATCCGGTTTCCTCTTGCAGTAAGCTGGCGCTTTTAACCTCTACGTAACACTTCCCTAGCTCAATGTCATCAAGCAGGATATCAATGCGACTATTTTCGTGACCGTATTTAACTTCTGTCTGCAGTTTTTGATATCCCTGTAATTCCGTGATCACGCCTGATTCAATACCTGCTTTGGCCAGTTGATTAGCACGAGCCGTATTAATGCAAATCATATCGCCATTGGTCTTTTCGGTTAACTCCCAGGAGCGAGAATATTTTCGCTTGGGATTATCGGATGTGGAGTACCAGATGGTATCGCCAGAAGAACCGCACCCTGTCATTGCGCCGGTATTCGCGCAGTGAATGGTGACTTGTTCGCCATTCGGCAAGATGACGTCGGCTAAAAAGCGCTTGTAGCGTTTAATTAAAGTCGCCGGTTGCAGTAGACTTGGATAATGCATATTTGTGCTCATTGATGGATATACCCATGACAATTCGAAATGACTTTTGCATTTTGAATACTCATGGGTATATCTGTACTTAGGATAAATATTTTTGCCGGAGAAAGCCATGGGGTTCTCGCTTTGCTGCTGAGTTAGCATTTTGAATGGGCATGGGTATAATGGCGTATTTGCCAGCCAGTCATTTTCATATTGGGAGACCTTTTGTGGCAGAGTTACCTATTACCCCGGTATTACCTGAGTTATTTACCGCCCTAAAATCGGTCAGTCAGGTGATTTTACAAGCGCCACCAGGTGCGGGTAAATCGACATTTTTACCACTAAAATTACTGCAAGAAAAGATTTTTTGCGGACGTATATTAATGCTCGAGCCACGGCGTTTGGCTGCACGCAATATAGCCCAGTTTTTGGCCTCTCAGTTAAATGAAAAGGTTGGGGAACAGGTTGGTTACCGCATGCGCGGCGACAGTAAAATATCAAAGGCTACGCGGTTAGAAGTGGTAACCGAAGGGATATTGACGCGAATGATGCAACAAGATCCGGAACTCAGTGGCTATGAGCTGATCATTTTTGATGAATTCCACGAGCGCTCGCTGAATGCCGATATCGGTCTTGCATTTGCACTGGAGGTGCAGCAGGGACTGCGTGAGGATCTTAAACTCTTAGTGATGTCTGCCACGCTGGACAGTGATAAATTACAGCGACTGCTGCCTGATGCAAAAGTGATCAGCTCTGCTGGGCGCTGTTTTCCCGTTTCTTATAGTTACCATCCCATGAGTCTGCAGCGTAGCAGCATCAGCCAGGCACTGCCGCAAGCCATTGCGACAACGGTAAAAATGGCGCTACAGCAACACAGCGGTAATATTTTAGTTTTTTTACCCGGTGTGGGCGAAATTAGACGCTGCCAGCAGGCGTTGGCAGATCTGCGTCTTGGTGAAGCGCATAGCGCTGTGCCGTCCACGGTACAGGTGTTGCCTTTATATGGGCAATTAACTCAGCAACAGCAGCAAGCAGCCATCAACCCGTTACCCCGTGGGCAAATAAAAATTGTGCTAGCAACGAATATAGCCGAAACCTCGTTAACTATTGAGGGTATTTCTGTGGTAATTGATTCCGGTTTAGAGCGACGCGTCAGCTTTTCTGCTCGCTCTGGGGTCAGCCGCCTGCAAACCCGGCGGATCAGCCAGGCATCTGCCACGCAACGTGCAGGGCGCGCAGGACGTTTGCAGCCTGGGCATTGTTATCGGTTATGGCGAGAGGAAGATCAAAGTCGACTGGAACCACAAATTGAGCCGGAGATTGTAGCCGCTGATCTGACTTCAACCTGGCTTGAGCTAAAAGCGTGGGGAGTTAATGACTTTTCTGAATTGGCTTTGCTGGACCGACCATCGGCAGCAAATGTACAATATGCTGATACATTACTGATTAGTCTGGGCGCGGTAGAAGCGGGTAAATGTACGGCTCATGGCCAGGCCTTGGCTGAATTTGGTATGGCACCACGTCTTGCCCACATGTTAATCATGGCCCAACAGTGGGAGCCTGAACTTGCAGGAATAACCTGGTTAGCATGCCGGTTAATCGCCTTGTTGGAGGGGAGTGAACGCTTACCTTTAGATTTAAGTTTGGCGCTGCAGCAAATGGCAAGAGGTCAGTTCCGTCAGTCACAACGGCAAGCCGAGCAATGGGCGAAACGCTTTGGTTTTAACCGATCGATCGAAAGCGTCGAGCATGTTGGACTGCTGCTGTGCTTGGCTTATCCTGATCGCATTGCTATGCGCCGTAGCCAAGATGTGAGGTATATGCTCAGCAACGGCTTAGGCGTTAAGCTGCCACAAAACGCGGCTTTATCTAATATCGAGCTGTTAGTTGTGGCAGACCTGTCACTCCCTGAACAGGGGGCGGATGCGATGGTGTATACCGCCTGCGAGGTCGAACTGGGACTGTTACAGACCTGGCTGCCACAGTTATTCAGCCAGCAAAAATTTGTTCAGTGGGATCTCAAGGCGCAGAAGCTGCTAGCAGAAAAGCGGCAATGCTTGGGTCAATTAATCCTCAGTCGGCAGCATTTACCTACTGTGACTGAACAACAGAAACAGACGGCGGTTATTGCCGGGATCCGCAAAGCTGGCCTGGCGGTATTACCCTGGAATGAGCAAAGTAAGGCGCTGCTGATTAGATTACGCTGCGCCCACCAGTGGTTACCAGAACAAGGTTTTATCGATTATAGTGAGGCGACTTTGCTGGTTGAACTTGAGTCCTGGTTGTTGCCTTATTTAACAGGCGTTACCGGACCTGCACAAATGAAAAAAATTGCGTTGACCGATGCGTTACTGGCGCGTTTGGACTGGGCGTTACAGCAGCGCCTAGACGCTGATCTACCCACTCATTTTACGGTGCCGACTGGGTCAAAAATTAAATTGCGTTACAGCGAATCGGCGGCACCGAGTTTGCCAGTGCGCATTCAGGAGATGTTTGGCCAAGCCAGTAAACCAGCGATCGCCAGAGGTCGCATGTTTATCGTGATTGAGTTATTATCGCCTGCCATGCGGCCGCTGCAGATCACCCAGGATCTTCTGGGATTCTGGGGTGGCAGCTATGCGGATGTGAAAAAAGAGATGAAAGGCCGTTACCCGAAGCATTATTGGCCAGATAACCCGCTAGAAGCAATGCCGACCCGGCGGGTGAAAAAACACATGTAATATACCTGTGATCATTCAAATGCTGATTTTTCATTTCGAATGGTCGTGGGTATGAAAGCACATTTCGTCAATCAATTTAGCAAACAATACGTACAATAAAAGAAGAAGAATAATGATAAAAAAAACCGCATCACTGCATCCCCGTAATCTGCATCAGGGACGTTATGATTTAACTGCCTTAGTTAAAACATACCCGGCTTTACAAGCTTACATTAAACTAAATCCACGTGGTGAAGAAACAGTGGATTTCAGTGATGACAAGGCGGTGTTGTGCTTAAACAGCGCATTGTTGGCGCATTATTATCACGTTGCTAATTGGCAAATACCGGAAGGTTACCTATGTCCGCCGATCCCGGGGCGGGCTGATTACATCCATTATATTGCCGACCTGTTAGCTGAATCGAATCAAAATCAGGTGCCAACAGGTAAGCGGGTTAAAGCGCTGGATATTGGCACTGGCGCGAATTGTATCTATCCGATCATTGGTCATCGTAGTTATGGTTGGCGCTTTGTTGGTACTGATATCGATCCTGTCGCGGTGAAAACGGCGAGTGTGATTGTTCAGGCTAACCCTTGTCTCACCAAGTCAGTAACGATTATGCTGAAAAAAACGCCCGGTAGTATCTTTAAAGGCGTGATTAAATATACCGATCGCTATTCGGTTACCCTGTGTAATCCGCCTTTCCATGCTTCAATGGCGCAAGCACAAGCAGGGACAGAGCGTAAATTAACCAACCTCAGTAAAGGCAAGGCAGATCTTGCTGGTAACAAGAATAAGCTTAATTTTGGCGGTCAAAATACAGAATTATGGTGTGAAGGTGGCGAAGTACGTTTTGTGAAGGACATGGCCACAGAAAGTAAGGATTTTGCTGAGCAAGTTTGCTGGTTTACCAGTTTGGTTTCTAAAAGCGAACATTTGGCGACGTTGCAGCAGCATCTGACTGAACTGGGCGCGAAACAAATACGGGTGCTACCTATGGCGCAGGGACAAAAAATAAGTCGTGTGCTCGCGTGGAGTTTTCTGACAGGGGAAGAACAGCAAGAGTGGGCGCAGCAACGCTGGCAGTGAGTGCTAATGCAGCCTGATAATTAAGCGCGGTAACGCAGTAACAAAGGTCAGATGAAAGCGAGTTGTTACTGTCCGTTTGTATACTGCAATCGATAGATAAGGGGGATTGTAAATGATGCTTGCATGGTTAGGCTGTGGCTATGCTGTACTCAGTGTAATCACTTTGGTTGTGTATGGCCGTGATAAATGGGCGGCTAAGCACCAACGCTGGCGCACGGCAGAAAGAACCCTGCATTTACTTGCCTTGTTGGGTGGGTGGCCAGGCGCTATTTTAGCTCAAAAAGTGTTCACTCATAAAACCAGTAAGTCTGCATTTCAACGCCTATTTTTATTGTCAGTGCTCTGCAACTTACTCATGTTGGGCGTTATTTTTCGATTATTTTTTGATCATTTAGTTTGAGATTAATTTTTATTGTAATTTTTTTATCTAATTTGTAGTATTTCGCCTTGTTTTTATACTGTTATATTATAACATCGCAATCTTATTATACTAATTGCAGATAGGATTTGAGGAACAATTGATGCGGTGGATAAAGAAAAGTGATGTTCAACTGGGCATGTGTATTATTTTGTTCATGGGCATTTTATTGGCAATCTGGGCTAACCTATCATCCGCTACTCCTTCTGTGATGCCTGAATCAGACCGTGAAATGCTGACTTCACCATCTGCATTACGAACACCCGCAACACCTGAGACATTACCTGAAATAACGCCTGCTACGTCGGTCACGCCCGTGGTCCCAGAACCCACCATTTTTAGCTATGAGATCAAAAAAGGCGATACCCTCAGTGCCATTTTCGAGCAATTAGGCCTGACTCAGAATACCCTCTACCAGATTTTAGAAGTGGATTTAAACTTGCTGGCCTTAGACAGTATTAAACCGGGACAAATTTTGGTGTTTACTCAGTTTGAGGGGCAATTGACGCGTCTGGAGTTACAATTTAGTTTGGCCAGCCAGGTGGTTTATCAGCGGCAGGGGGATAATGGATTTGAATTTACCCAGGTTGAATTGGCCGGTGAGTGGCGTGAGCATAGCTATACAGGTCAGGTTGAATATAGTTTTACCGGCTCTGTACAACGCAGCGGCGTATCCCTGTTTGAAGCGCAGTTTGTCGCTGATCTACTTAAGGATAAAATTGATTTTAAGCGAGACTTACGCCGTGGCGATGAATTTAAAGTGCTGATATCTCGGCAGTATGTTGGTACAGAATTGACCGGCGCTAATCGGATTGAAGCCGTTATAATTAACAATCGAAAAAGTAATGTGAATGCCTATTTATATGAAGGCAGTTATTATGATGCGAAGGGGGCTAGCATTGAAAAAGCCTTTATTCGCCGGCCTATAACGGGTAAATATCGTATTTCATCGAGCTTTAATCCTAAGCGCCGACATCCTATCACTGGATTGCTGCGCCCCCACAATGGCACAGACTTCGCGGTTCCCATTGGTACACCAGTATTGGCGACCGCTGACGGTGTTGTGTCACGGGTGGTAAAGCATAAATACGCGGGTTTATATATTGAAATTTCCCATGGGCAGACCTATCGCACGCGCTATTTACACCTTAGCAAGGCCCTCGTTAAAAAAGGCCAACGAGTGACTCGAGGTCAAAAAATAGCCTTATCTGGTAATAGTGGCCGGTCTACCGGTGCACATCTGCATTATGAACTACATATTAGTGGTCGAGCTGTCAATGCCATGACCGCGCCCATCCCTATCGCCAAATCCATTGCAGCTAAAGACAAGGCCGCCTTTGCTTTACGCCTCTCTAATTACCATGCGGCCTGGTCGGCTAAAGGCTGACCTTACCGCGCATGTTTTTGGTCTGTCCGCGCTGAGTCTTTTTGTCCACTCGTTTTCGTTTGGCGGAGCGGCTCGGTTTCGTCTCGCGGCGGACCTTTTGTACAATAGTGGCCTGTTTAATTAATTCAACCAGCTTTTCCAACGCGATCTGTTTATTAAAATCCTGACTGCGAGATTCTTGACTTTTAATAATAATCACACCGTCTTTGGTGATCCTGTGATCCCGTAATGCCAGCAATCTTAGCTTATAAAACTCGGGTAAAGATGAGGCGTTGATATCAAAACGCAGATGTATGGCCGTTGATACTTTATTGACATGCTGTCCGCCTGCACCCTGAGCCCTGATTGCCTGCATATCAATTTCTGTATCTGGAATTGACACATTGCTAGAGATAAATAACATTAATTGCAGCCTTGGTTAGTCGTGTTAGCGCGAAGTGCTTATTTTTCAGCACGGATTGTACCGCTTTTTTGCTGAGAGACCTATTGTAATCCCCATCAACACCTGCGAAGTGATAGTGAATAGCATGGTTATGGATGGGAAAATAGTTATGGTGGACAAATAACGCACTAGCCGTTAAGGTCTGATTTTGTATTTTTAGAAGAGCGGTAGGATAATTTGTTGATCAGAGAAGTGACCTTAGCGGACGCTGCCGCATTGGCTGCCTTATTTGCCCAGCTCGACGCAGAAACAGCGTTTATGGCGATGGGCGAACATGCTACTGCCGTTGGTTTTGAAGATTACCTTCCCGTTTTTAACCATTCATCCACCCAGGTATTCTATGTACTTGAGTATGAAAATCAATTAGTCGGCTTTGCCATCGCAATAGCAGCCTACGTAACCGCAAACCCGACTGCGCTTTCTGTCGTGATGGGTGTTACTCAGGCCCACGCCGGGCAGGGTTTAGGCAAGCAATTATTGACGCAAATCGAGGCATGGGCGATAGCGTTTAATTTCAGTTATTTAGAGTTAATGGTGATGGTGCAAAATCAACGTGCCATTTCGTTTTATCAACACGCTGGTTTCGAACAACAATTATTAACGCTGGATCGATTGATTGACGAAGCCGAAGGAAATGAATTATATATGGTGAAGGTTGCTGTCTGAGCCTATGATTTGAATTAAATATCACGCCAAACCATAGTTAGTTAGAGAGTAACAAGGTAAACTAGGGCCATTATGCAGCGTATATTTGACCAAATTTCTAGGGTGCTCACCATTGGCTA
>JBLHPA010000022.1:0-29433 GCA_047628235.1 Moritella sp. | reverse complement strand
GCGTCATCGGTTTATTGGTCGGCAGTACCACCGTTTCTAAACCATAAATAGACTGGAATTCGAACGCTTCAGTATCGGCAGTACCCGTCATACCAGATAATTTCTCGTACATACGGAAATAGTTCTGAAAAGTAATAGAGGCGAGAGTCTGGTTCTCATTTTGGATCTTCACCCCTTCACGCGCTTCAACAGCCTGATGCAGACCTTCTGACCAACGTCGGCCAGGCATTGTTCGGCCAGTATGTTCATCGACAATCACGATCTCACCAGTATCACTGACGATATAGTCAACGTCTTTTTCAAATAACATATGCGCACGCAATGCAGCATTAATGTGGTGCAGTAAAGAGATATTACCAGCAGAAAAGAGTGAATCGTCTTCCGCTAGCAGACCGCGCTCTTTTAACATCTCTTCCACTTTGATCTGACCATTTTCGGTCAGCAATACCTGCTTATTCTTCTCGTCAACCGTATAGTGGCCGTCACCGGTATATTCTTCAGTGTCTTCTTCTTCTTGCTGCTCCAGCAGAGGTATGATGGTGTTAATTTTGATGTATAATTCTGAACTATCGTCAGCCGGACCAGAAATAATCAACGGCGTACGCGCTTCATCAATTAAGATGGAGTCAACCTCATCAATCACGGCATAGTATAGGGGTCGCATTACCCGCTGTTGCGGTTCGAAAGCCATGTTGTCACGCAGGTAATCAAAGCCAAACTCATTATTGGTACCGTAGGTAATATCCGCAGCATATGCTTCGCGCTTTCCCGCCGTATCCATGCCTGAAATATTCAGACCTACGGTTAAACCGAGAAATTCAAACAGCTCACGATTCCATTCCGCATCACGTGCAGCCAGATAATCATTCACTGTAATAATGTGTACACCTTTACCGGCCAGTGCATTTAGATAAGCGGGTAGAGTTGCTGTTAAAGTTTTACCTTCACCAGTACGCATTTCAGCTATTTGGTTGCTATTTAAAACGATACCGCCTAATAACTGCACATCAAAATGGCGCATACTGAAGACGCGTTTAGCCCCTTCTCTCACCACAGCAAAGGCTTCAGCTAAGAGAGTATCAAGCTCTTCTCCGGCAACAATTCGCTGTTGAAACTCCGCAGTTTTTGCTTTTAGCTCCACATCTGATAATGCTTCAAAGTCCGCTTCTAAATCATTAATTTGTTTTACAACTTTGCCTAGCTTTTTTATGATCCGGTCGTTGCGACTACCGACTATTTTTGTAATTATATTAGTTAACATTTTATGACCAAAGAGTTGTTAAGAATCTATTTGAAATTTAAAGCATTATTAGCGATAAATATAGCGTTTAGGATCTATTTGTCGTCCTGACTTCAGCACTTCATAATGAACATGGGGCCCAGTCGATCTTCCCGAGTTCCCCATAATTGCAATCGTTTGCCCTTTTCCGACTACATCACCTTCCTGTACAATAACTTTTTTCGTGTGGGCATAACGGGTACTAAGACCATTACCATGATTAATTTCAATCATTAACCCATAACCCGACCTTTTGCCTGACCAAGTAACAACACCCGCGCCTGTCGCTATAATATTCATACCAATTTTACCAGCAAAATCAATACCTTTGTGCATAGCAGCTTTACCATTAAAAGGATCAGTGCGAATACCATAAGGAGACGATAACCAGGAACCTCGTTGCGTAACAGGACGCCCAGCTAATACAGCCTCATCTGTTATATTGTGATTCAATAGCATAGTTTCAAGTAGGGAGAGTTGCTGTGAGCGATTATTTAGTTCCAGCGAAAGTAAATTCATCTCATCAAGTAAAGTTTGCAGATCAATGGTATAGCTAGAATCGGTGTCGATAGGCCCACCAACGGCTGGTTTTACAGTAAAGTCAAATTCCCCATTGGTTAAGCTAGAACTTTTTGCCAATTCATCACCCAACAGGTTCAATCTGTTGATTTCAGCCTGCATCATGCCTACTTTGCTGGCGAACGCGGCAATTTTCAGTTCAGTTTCATGCCGTAGTACGATGACTTCTTCGGCTTGCTGCTGATATTTTTGTTGAGTTTTGGCTATCTTAAGCTGTACAGCTTGGGAAGAGTAATTGGAATATAAAAACCAAGAGAAAGTAATGGAAATTGCGATAACAGAAATTAATACAAATATTAAAAAATAGAGGTTAAATAATTTGGAAAAATTTTGTTTATTATTCGAATAAATAACTGTAACGCTCATAATCTTACATTAGCCAATAAATTTGTGACATTAAATATAAACAATTTGATGCCACAATTCTATCTGTATTTAGCTCAGATGTTTATAGCGCGAGTTCTAAATTAGGTTCTAACCAACGAATAGGGGCTTCTTGCGTATCATCTACAGTAGTAAACTCCCAAGCATCCTGATTAGCAAGCAATGCACGTAATAGTAAATTATTCATTCCGTGACCGGTTTTGAATGCTCTAAATTCGCCCAAAATTGAGTGACCAGACAGATACAGATCACCAACAGCATCCAACACCTTGTGTTTCACAAACTCATCATCGTAGCGCAGGCCGTCTTCATTCAGGATACGGAATTCATCTACCACAATGGCATTTTCTAAACTGCCACCTAAAGCGAGATTTTGCGATTGTAAATACTCGATGTCTTGCATGAAACCAAAGGTTCTAGCACGACTAATCTCTTCATGAAACCAATCGCCGGAAAAATCAGCACGTATATGTTGATTTCTTCCCTCAAACACAGGATGATCAAATTCAATCCGCAAATCCATGACAAAACCATGGTTAGAAGGTAAAAATTCTGCCCACTTATCACCATCTTCTACCCGGATATGTTGCTTGATTTTGATGAATTTCTTAGCACTGTTGAGCTCTTCAATACCCGCACTTTGCAGCAAGAAGATGAAAGGGCTAGCACTACCATCCATGATTGGGATTTCAGCGGCATCAACTTCGATAATAATGTTATCTATGCCTAAACCAGCCAGTGCTGCATTCAGGTGCTCAACGGTTGAAATGCGGTGGCCGTCATCGCTAATTAAACAGGTGCATAACATGGTATCTTTCACCATATCTGCCGATGCTTTGAAATCAACAACAGGATCTAGATCGATACGTCGATAGATGATTCCCGTATTAGCTGCAGCTGGACGTAGATTTAGGGTAACCTTATTACCAGAATGCAGACCGATGCCGGTACCGCATACTGCTTGTTTTAATGTTCTTTGTTTAATCATTAATGTCACCCTATATATTCCCACACTTCAACATGAGGCCGAGTAATTTACCACAGCCCCGTTTGCAATGCAAAACTACTGTCGTTGGCCAGCATCTCATTGCTCAACCAATGGGACAAAAACAATTCTCATGGCTGAACTAGACGCTTAATCCAGCTAACTAAAGTACTAGTCTGCCTGTCGACGTAAAAAAGCCGGAATATCAAGGTAATCCGGTTCACTTTTCACTGTCGTGCCGGCATTAGTATCACCAACAGCAACTTGCTGTGCTGTTTTTTGCACTTCAGTTTGGTTATCGGCAGGAGTTACTGAAGCTTTAACAGTTTCAACGGCAGTTGTTGGTTCAGGCTTAGTTTCTTCTACTTTCTTCGTTGTTGTTGGCACTAGCGTTATATCTGGCTTGTTTTCAGCGCCAATACCGGTAGCAACAACTGTGACCCGAAGTTCATCAGTCATGTCGGGGTCGATAACAGCCCCTACAACAACAGTGGCATTATCCGATGCAAATGCTTTAACTGAATTACCAACCGTTTCAAACTCTTCAATGTTGATATCTAAACCAGCAGTAATATTAACCAAAATACCACGTGCCCCGGCAAGATCAACATCTTCCAGTAATGGGCTAGAAATAGCCGCTTCCGCAGCTTCCGCAGCGCGATCTTCACCTGAAGCAACACCGGTACCCATCATTGCGGTACCCATTTCACTCATAACGGTGCGCACATCGGCAAAATCCACATTAATTAAACCAGGACGGGTGATCAGCTCAGCAATACCCTGCACTGCGCCAAGCAACACATTATTTGCAGCTTTAAACGCATCCAGTAAGCTAATTCCACGGCCTAATACTTTAAGTAATTTATCATTTGGTATCGTGATCAATGAGTCAACGTGCTGGCTAAGCTCATCAATACCAGCCTGAGCAAAGTTCATCCGGCGTTTGCCTTCAAAAGAAAAAGGCTTAGTCACAACAGCCACAGTTAAAATGCCTAACTCTTTGGCAATTTCGGCAACCACAGGTGCTGCACCAGTACCGGTGCCTCCACCCATACCCGCGGCAATGAATATCATATCTGAGCCCTGTAGGTGTTCGCGTATGCCATCCCGATCTTCTGCTGCGGCTTCACGCCCAACGGCAGGGTTAGCACCGGCACCAAGACCTTTGGTAATGGTGTTACCAATTTGAATAACAGTTCCCGCAGCCGAATTACGCAATGCTTGCGCATCCGTATTGATGACAATAAACTCAACACCTTCAATTGTTGCATTGACCATGTGATCGACAGCGTTACCGCCACCGCCACCAACACCAATGACTTTAATGACAGCTTCATCTTTACTATCATCGAGTAGTTCAAACATGGTTATTTCTCCAAAAACTTTACTTGAGGCTTTAAAACCTGCCTTTGAACCAGCCGCTAATTTTCTTAGCTAGCTGACTCCAATTATTCTTTTCTATGGCTGCGTCAGTGATCGGTTCGAACTGTTGTTCTTTCCCGAACTGTAGCAAACCAACCGCGGTTGAATATACTGGTGTATTCACATATTCAGTTAATCCATTGATATGCAAAGGACTACCTATTCTAACTTGTGCGTTGAACACGCTTTCAGCACATTCAACTAAACCTTCGATTTGTGAGGCACCACCAGTAAGCACCACACCAGCCGCAAGTTTCTCTAACTTTAATGAAGCCAAAACTGTTTTCAACTCAGCCTCAACCATACCGAATAGCTCAGAATATCGAGGTTCTATCACTTCTGCAAGTGTTTGTCGCTGTAAAGTTCGCGATGGACGCCCACCGACACTGGCGACTTCAATTGTATCATCACGCTGTAGTAAATTTGCCTGCGCACAACCAAATTTAACTTTAATATCTTCTGCGTCTGTTGGCGGCGTACCAAATGCATAAGCAATATCACTCGTAACCGCATTACCTGCATAAGAAAAAACGGAGGTATGCCGTAATGAACCATCATAAAACACCGCAATATCTATCGTACCACCACCAATATCAACGACGCATACGCCCAGCTCCTTTTCATCCTCAGTCAATACTGCATAACTGGATGCCAGCGCAGAAAAAATCAATTTATCTACAGTTAGGTCGCAGCGTTCTGCACATTTAACGATATTTTTAGCCATATCATTATGACAGGTGATCAAATGTACTTTAGCTTTCATGCGAACCCCAGATAAACCAACCGGATTCTTAATACGCTCTTGATAATCAATAGCATATTCTTGCGGTATAACATGCAAAATTCGATGTTCATCACGAATTCTGACTGACCTTGCAGTATAGATCACATTATCGACATCATCTTGTGTGACCTCTTCCTCCGAAATCGCAACCATGCCAATTTCATCTTGGCTGCTGATATGCTTACCCGAAATACCCAGATAAACAGATGATATTTTCATATCTGCCATCATCTCTGCTTCATGCAAGGCTCGTTGCACCGCTTTAACCACAGATTCTAGGTCGTTAACCCCACCTTTATCCATACCTTTTGAATCGCTTTGGCCTAACCCGATAATATTAAGTTCACCATCTGGCAGCAACTCACCAACCACCACGACAATTTTTGACGTGCCGACATCTAACCCTACTATTAATTTTCGTTCCATCGACTTAGTCATTGAAATTACTCTTTATCGTCATTCTTCCAGCCAACTGAGAACCCTGTATCGTAGCGCAAATCGATATAGTCTATTTTTTCTTTATCCAGGGCAGAGACATAATCGATATAGCGTTGAATACGCGAGATTGCATCTTCCCGTCCTAGCCGCAACGTTATACCGTTACTTAACACTACCGTTAATGCATTACGTAGATTAAGCGTCAAACTGGCAATGGTGTAGCCATTAAGTTGCAGTAGATCATTTAATTTTGTATATTTCCCTAAAACTAGCTCAATTCTATCACTCGGACTATAAAGTTTCACTAATGATTTTGGTGCCATGCTCACATCGGCCTCAAAAACAATGCCATCCTCATTTAATAATCGGTCATCATTCCAGAATGCGACCACGGGCTGCTCTTGGATATACACCCTAACCCGATCTGGCCAGCTTTTACGGATAGATGCCCGATAGACCCAAGGTAGTGACTCTATTTTTGCCTGAATGCGATCAACATCGACTGAGAAATAATTTTCAATTGCCGGATTTTTCAGTAAAATTGCACGCACGTCATTATCCGTTACATACTGTCGGTGACCTTGTATGATCAACTCAGACATAGGCATCTTACTGCTATCGGTAAGGTAAGACTCCATGCGACTAAAAAACCAGCTTAGAAAAAACACGACCAGACAAAAAAAGGCGAAACCGACCCAGCGGCGATAGTTAAAATGTGCTTGCTCAGCAGCAATGTCTTGTTCATCCGCGCACAGCTCATCCGCTTGGATCTCAAGTTCGGTTAATTCATAGACAGTGTCTGCCACTGGCATTGATGGTGTTGCCGTAACACCCTCCATGCTTATTGACGCACAAACATTAATGCGCCAACTCTAAAACCTTGCTTACCAAGGTCTCAAAACTATAACCGGCGGCTTTCGCTGCCATTGGCACCAGACTTTTCTCGGTCATGCCTGGTACTGTATTCACTTCCAATAATTGAAACTGTCCCTGGCTGTCTAACATCGCATCCACACGTCCCCAACCTTCTGCAGCAACCGCCTGAAAAGCTTGTAAAGCATAAGTTTGTAACTGCTTTTGTTGCGCTTCAGGAAGAGGACAAGGGCATAAATACTCCGTACTATTAGACTGGTATTTAGCTTGATAATCATAAAAAATATGCGGCGTTTTTAACTGAATAACCGGTAATACTTCACCACCAAGGATCGCAACAGTAAATTCAGGACCGTCAATCCATTGCTCAACTAGAATCTCCGAATCATAATTAAATGCTTCAGTTACCGCAGCTTGCAGTTCGGCAAGCGTCGTTACTTTTGACATCCCGATACTGGATCCTTCTTTGGCTGGTTTGATAATCAAAGGTGAACCGAGTCGTTTTATAATCTTTTCTGCAATTTCAGAAGTAAAATTGCTGGCGGTGACAACATGATATAAAGCGGTAGGTAAACCTTGAGCCTGCCATATTTGTTTGGTACGGATCTTATCCATTGCCAATGCAGCGCCCAATACACGACTCCCCGTATAGGGAATAGCTAATTGTTCCAGCGCCCCTTGCATCACGCCATCTTCGCCACCTCGGCCGTGCAATGCAATAAAGGCATGCGTATAGCCATCAGTAATAAGCTGGTGTACATCATAAGAGGCAGTATCCAACCCGTGTGCATTAATACCTGCACGTTGTAGTCCAGCTGTTACTGCGGCGCCGGATCTTAAGGATACTTCGCGCTCAGCGGAATTACCGCCAAATAAAACAGCGACTTTTTTACGATTAGTCTCGCTCATCGTTCTTTTTTCCATTGTTTCATTGCACTAATATTCATTTTCATTGCAGCTAGATCTTTGGCTACCGTACCAATATTGCCCGCACCCTGGGTTAATACTAGATCACCATCCCGCAAATGTTCGGCCAAAATAGCAGGTAATTCATCAGGACTGGCAACAAAGATAGGATCGATACTGCCCCGCTGCCTGATACTACGACACAGGGCCCGGCCATCGGCGCCAGGAATCGGTTCTTCACCCGCCGCATACACATCCAATAGCAGTAACAAGTCTACTTTTGATAATACATTAGCAAAATCTTCATACAGGTCACGAGTTCGGGTATAGCGATGGGGTTGGAATACCGAAACAAGCCTTTTTTCTGGCCAACCAGAACGGGCGGCTGTAATAGTAACATCAACCTCGGTTGGATGATGACCATAATCATCGACCAACATCACATTACCAGCACCCGATTCAAACTCACCCAACAGATCAAAACGTCGTCCAGTGCCTGCAAATTGTTCTAATGCAGCCAGAATTGACGCATCATCAATACCATCCTCTGTCGCAACGGCGACGGCAGCTGCTGCATTTAACGCATTGTGTTGTCCCGGTGAATTAAGGCTAACCTTAAGCGCGTCTCTATCCTTACGGGAGATTGTAAAATGACTCTTATGGCCGCATTGAATATAATCGGTGATCTTAACATCTGCTTTATCGGAAAAACCGTAGGTCACCACCTGACGACCCACTTCAGGAATGAGTTTTTCGATCACAGCATCATCGGCACACATAACTGCCAAGCCATAAAACGGTAGATTATGTAAGAAATCAACGAAGGTTTTCTCTAGCTTGGCAAAATCACCCGCATAGGTATCCATATGATCAGCTTCGATATTTGTAACCACTGCAACCATGGGTTGCAACAGCAAAAATGACGCATCACTTTCGTCTGCTTCAGCAATTAAGTAACGACTGGTACCTAAACCAGCATTAGTCCCAGTGCTCTTGACCAGGCCGCCGTTGACGAATGTCGGATCGAGACCTGCTTGATGATAAATCCCAGTAATTAATGCTGTCGTCGAGGTCTTACCGTGTGTTCCTGCTACTGCAATACCATGGCGAAAACGCATTAATTCTGCCAACATTTCAGCCCGTTTCACCACAGGGATCCGCTGTTCATTGGCCGCAATAATTTCAGGATTAGCCAGATCGATAGCCGTTGAAACGACCACAACGCTGGCATTGCGTACATTTTCAGCCTTATGCTCGAAGCTAATCTCAGCACCTAATTTCACCAGACGTTGAGTCACTGAATTTTCAGCAAGATCTGATCCTGTGATCTGGTAACCTTCATTGGCTAATACTTCTGCGATACCGCCCATTCCGGCGCCACCGATCCCTACAAAGTGGATAATTTTAACTCGACGCATCTCTGGTATCATAGTACGCAACTGTGCTAATTTCTGTTCTGGCATTCTCAATCTCTCTTAACTTAATGCTATGCAGGCATCTGCTACTTGTTCGGTTGCATTCAGGATCGCAGCGCTTTTAGCAGCATTTGACATTGCCTCTAATTTACCTTCTGAATCAATCCATTGCTGTAATAATTCCGCTATTTTTTCAGCATTAAATGCCGATTGCGGGATTAGCACGGCCCCTCCCGCCTGGACGAGTGACTGGGCATTTTTTGTTTGGTGGTCATCTACCGCGTGGGGTAATGGGATAAAAATGGCGGGCAAACCCGCAACTGCAACCTCTGACACTGTCAATGCACCAGCGCGGCAGATTACAGCATCGGCCTTAGCATATGCCTGAGAAATATCATCAATAAAATCAACCACTTCAACCTCAGCTGTAACACCTTCTGTTTGATAAGCTTGGGTTACCTGCTTAGTATTGTTTTTTCCGACTTGATGACATACGCAGATCTTATCTTGCGGTAGTCTAGCAAGCGCCGCGGGTAAAGTGTCGTTTATGATCTTCGCGCCTAAACTGCCCCCGACAACAAGCACTGTTAATTTAGCCTGGCGTTCAACTGGCAGGGCATGTAATGCTAAAACATCTTCACGCACCGGATTACCGACCAGTTGGCCCTGCTCAAAAACGCCAGGAAACGCCATCAAAACCGATTTTGCAATTTTAGCCAGAAGCTTGTTGGTTAATCCCGCGGTTGCATTTTGTTCATGTAACACCACGGGTATCCCCAGCATCCAAGCTGCGATACCACCTGGTCCGCTGGCAAAGCCCCCCATACCGAGTACTACATCAGGCTGAAATTTTTTGATGATTTTTCGCGCTTGCAACACCGATTTAAGGATACGAAAAGGCGCAGCGCATAAGCGCTTGAGGCCATTACCTCTGACACCGGAAATATCAATAAAAGAGATATCAAATCCATGTTGTGGTACCAGTGTTGCCTCCATCCGATCGGCAGTACCAATCCAGTGGATAATCCAGCCCTGTTGCTGTAACCGTTTGGCAACTGCGATACCAGGGAAAACATGGCCACCGGTACCGCCAGCCATCACCAATAAACGTTTTGTCATAATTTTTTCTTTATTATTTTCTGTTTTCATATAGATAGATTATATAACTGTTTTATATATATTTTTATATATAAACGTTCTCAACGTGTGGTTTTAAGCATCCGATATTCATAATCGATGCGCAATAACACCGCCACAGCACAAGTCATCACAAAGAGACTGGAACCACCATAGCTGACCAGGGGTAATGTTAAGCCTTTTGTAGGCAATAAACCCGAAGCTGCTCCCACATTAACCAAGGTTTGAAAACAAAACCAAACCCCAATACTTATCGCAAGGAAACCAGCAAATGACTGATCAACCTCAAGGCTTCTCCGACCTATCTGCAGCGCTTTAAATACCAGCGCCATTTGTAGCATCAGCACAATAAAAACACCAATAAATCCCAGTTCTTCAGCAAGAATAGCAAAGACAAAATCAGTGTGTGCTTCCGGTAAATACTCCAATTTTTGGATGGAATTACCGAGTCCCTCACCGCTAAAACTGCCACGTCCAAATGCCATCAAAGATTGCGTTAGCTGGTAACCACTGCCAAATGGATCATCCCATGGGTCCAGAAAAGAGGTTACCCGACGCATCCGGTACGGGGATAATATCACCGCCAGCATGCCCAGTAAAATGGCCACAAGACAAAGCGCCATAAAATGGACTAACTTGGCTCCCCCAATAAAAAGTAGTGCCACACTGGTCGTTAAAATAACCATAACAGAGCCAAAGTCAGGTTGAAACAACAGCAATGCCGAGATCAGCGCGATCACAACGAGACCATTCACAAAACCTTTATAGCTCTCTTGTAGTAGGTTTTTCCTACGCACCAGATAACCGGAGAAATAGATAAAGAGTGCAAATTTAGCCAATTCGGCCGGTTGCATATTGAGTGGGCCAATAGAGAGCCAGCGCGTGCTGCCATTCACCGTCCGCCCCACAATCAATACCAGAACAAGCAGGCTGATGGCCACCAACAAAAATCGCACGCTGTAGCGCTCAAAAAATGCAATAGGAATATTAACAACGCATACCGCAGCAGTCAGAGAAAGAGCCAAAAAAATCAAATGTTTTTTTACAAACATAAAAGGGTCATTGCCTAGCGCGATCCCTTCTGGCAGGGAAGCCGACGCTACCATTATCACGCCCACCATCATCAGCACAATAGCCAATAACAACAATTGTCGATCGTAACTTGCAACCTGTCGCTCGCGGTCATCCCCGAGCCGGTAGCTTTTAACTTGCGCTAAGAATGTCATTATAAGGCCTCAACAAGGGCTCTGAAATGGTCACCACGTGCCATAAAATTAGGGTACATATCAGTACTGGCGCAGGCTGGCGATAGCAATACCCAATCATCAGAACGAACTAAGTTGCTAATCTCTCTCACCGCTTGGTTAAGATCAGCGACAACCTTGGTATTAGGCGCTAACCGAGCCAATGCCTGTGCATCTTTACCAAAACAGTAAGTTGTTGCAATATCATTCTGCAGAGGAGAAGTTAATGGCCTGAAATCGGCACCTTTACCTTCCCCACCAGCAATTAAAAATAAACGCCCTTTTACACAGGTTTTTAGTCCATCCAAGGCTGCGAGTGTGGCACCGACATTGGTGGCTTTAGTATCATTAATCCATGTTACACCAGCATGTTCCCGAATAAACTCACAACGATGGGTCAAACCAGTAAAATGTCGCAATCCGGGTAAAGTCTTAATTCGATCTATGCCTGCAGCGTCGAGTAACGCGATTGCCACCAGCGCATTCATTAAATTATGCTGCCCTTTGATCTGTAATTCATCGGCACTGATGATTCCCTTCCCCTGATGGGCTAACCAAGTGATACCCTGCTGCTGGATAAGTCCGTAATCATCCGCATTCAGACCAAAACTATGCCTGACCGACGGAACACTATGATCAGCATTAAAGTCAGTTAAGTGGTCATCTCGGTTAACAATCACTGTTTTGGCTTGATTATAAATCGACAATTTAGCCTGTTGATAAGCCGTAAAATCTGTATAGCGGTCTAGGTGATCATCACTGACATTAAGCACCGTTGCAGCGACTGCCTGCAAGCTATGTGTCGTTTCTAATTGAAAGCTAGATAGCTCTAAGACATATAATTGATAAGGTTCAATCGCATTTAAAAGATCCAGGGCCGGAATACCAATATTACCGCCTATCGCTGTTTTTATCCCAGCAGCATTGGCCATCTCACCCACCAGCGTAGTAACGGTTGATTTACCATTGGAACCTGTTATAGCAATGATTGGCGCCTGAGCGGCTCGCACAAACAGTTCAATATCACCGATTATCTCCACACCAGCTTGCCGCGCAGCTGCAATCTCAGGTGTCGCAATCGCAATACCAGGGCTTACCACCAGTTGTGTTGCCTGGCGTAATATTTCAGGATGGAGTCCACCCTTATACAGGCGTACCTGAGCGGGAAGCTGATCTTCACCCGGCGGCGTCTCTCGGCTATCAACGACAGTGGGTACGATACCTTGCCCAAGAAAATAGCGAACACACGATAGACCGGTCTGACCCAGTCCGACAATAACGATATCGCAGCTATTACAGGTCTCTGTATTAACATTACGATTGCTACTACTATTGCTATCGCAACGCTCAGTGAATGCAGTCATTAACGTACCTTTAATGTCGCCAGACCGATGAGAACTAGAATAATGGTAATGATCCAAAATCGCACAATTACTCGCGGTTCTGGCCAGCCTTTTAGCTCATAGTGATGATGAATCGGTGCCATTTTAAAAATACGCTGACCACGAAGTTTATATGAACCTACTTGTAAGATCACCGACACGGTTTCCATTACAAATACCCCACCCATAATCACTAATAAGAATTCCTGACGCACTAACACCGCAAGGGTACCTAAACCAGCACCCAGTGCCAGTGAACCAACATCACCCATAAATACTTGGGCAGGATAAGTGTTGAACCACAAAAAGCCTAATCCCGCACCAACGATAGCGGCGCAGATTATTACCAACTCACTGGCTTCAGGAATGTAAGGCAGGAACAGGTACTCCGCAAACTTAACATTACCAGTAATATACGCGATCAGCATAAATGCGCCGGCGACCAGTACAGTGGGTAATATAGCCAAACCATCGAGGCCGTCAGTCAGGTTCACCGCATTACTGCTACCAACAATGACAAAATAAGTGAGCACGATAAACATCAAGCCTAATTCAGGCATGATGTCTTTAAAAAATGGCACAACCAGCGTTGTTTCTGCCACCGTATCGGCACTCGTGTAGAGATAAACCGCAATACCGATAGCGGTCACTGATTGCCAAAAGTATTTCCAGCGGGCGATTAAACCATCGGTGTCTTTGCGGATCACCTTACGGTAATCATCAACAAAACCAATGGCACCAAAAGCGCTCAGAACAAATAACATGATCCAGACATAACTGTTATCTAACCGAGCCCACAATAAGCTCGATACGAGGATAGCAATCAGGATCATAACCCCGCCCATCGTTGGTGTTCCACGTTTACTAAAATGCGACTCAGGTCCATCATCGCGAACTACCTGGCCGATCTGCATATCCTGCAAATATCGAATAAGCTTAGGGCCCATCCACAAGGTTAATAGCAGTGACGTGATAATCGTGATGATTGCACGAAAGGTGAGGTAGGAGAACACATTAAACATACTGAAATGTTCACTTAATAATTCGAACAACCAAACTAACATCTTACTTCCTTTGCTGCGTTCTTAGATAGTTTTGCCGCTAACAGATTAATAACCTGTTCCATTTTGGCACTACGAGAACCTTTAAATAATAGCGTAAACGTCTGCTCTAGCGCTGCCACAGAGACTAATTCATAGAGTGCATTAACCAATGCTGCCTTATCGAGAAATGCACGTCCAGCCGATCCTGCAGTTAAAGCGGCCTCTCGGCTGAGTACGCCACAGGTATACACGTGGTTAATGTCTTGTTGGTGAGCGTAGCGGCCCACTTGTTGATGCAATTCGGCCGTATTATTACCTAACTCGCCCATATCTCCCAGCACTAATACATTGTGTGATTGGAAATGAGCCAGCACATCAATAGCCGCCTTCACCGAAGCAATATTAGCGTTATAAGTATCATCAATAATGCGTATTTGCGCATTCAATTGCGATATTTTCAACCGTCCCTGAACATTTGTCATCGACTCGAGACCCTGCTTGATCGTAGCGAGACATACCCCAAAGCAACCAGCCATGGCGGCGGCAGCAAGCGCATTTGCGACATTATGCCGGCCTGCGATTGCCAAGCCTATAGGGCATTCACCCATTGGACTGCAGAGAGTGAAATGAGCATTACCCAGCTCATCAAAACAGATATCACGGGAATAATAGTCGGCCTGCTTGTCATGCAGAGAAAAATTGACATGCTGCTGGGACGAAATTTTGCGTAACCAGTAGGAATAAAATTTATCATCCCGATTAAGTACAGCTGTACCCTGCTGTTTAATCCCGGTTAAAATTTCACTTTTTGCTAAGGCCACGCCTTGCAGATCACCAAATCCTTCCAGATGTGCCGCATCTACATTATTAATTAATACCACATCCGGTTTTACCAGTGTGGTCGTGTAAGCAATCTCTTTCTTATGATTAGCACCGAGTTCCATTACTGCAAATTTGTCGTGTGGCTGCAGTCGCAATAGGGTGAGTGGTACACCGATATCATTATTGAAATTACCCGCAGTCGCAAGCGTTGGAGCAACCTGTTTGAAGATAGCCGCCAGCATCTCTTTAGTGGTGGTTTTACCATTGCTGCCTGTCAACGCGGCGACCTGGGGCGCGACTTTTTCCCGCACCATCTTACCGAGTAATCCTAACGCGATGCGGGTATCTTTTACCACCAACTGCGGAATTGAAATTGCCTGTTTCTTGGTTACGACTACTGCCGCCGCGCCTTGTTCAACAGCTTTGGACACAAAATTATTGGCATCAAAATTATCCCCACTTAAGGCAATAAACAGATCACCTGAGGTAATTGTCCTCGTATCAGTAGACACGCTTTCAATGGTAATATTTTCACCCAGTAGTTTGGCATGTAATGTTGCCGCAATATCGGTTAGCTCTAGCCTGATCATGATTCGTTATCCAACATCTCTTTAATGGTATCTCGATCACTATAATGGCGTTTGTGATGGCCAATGATCTGATAGTCTTCATGCCCTTTACCTGCAACTAAGATGACGTCTTCAGGCTGACTTTGAGTCAATGCCCAATCAATAGCCTCTCGCCGTTCATGCACGACCTTCATCTGCTGCGGTTCAGAGAGTCCCGCCTGCATGTCGCTAACAATCTGGTTTACTGACTCTGTTCTTGGATTATCATCTGTAATGACAGCGAAATCTGCAAATTGTTCAGCCACTTGAGCCATTAAAGGTCGTTTACCACGATCTCTGTCGCCGCCACAGCCAAAAATACACCAGAGTTTGCCATCGCAGTGTATCCGTAGTGCTTTCAGCACTTTTTCCAAAGCATCCGGTGTATGGGCATAGTCAACCACACAAGCCGCCTGCTTTTCTCGTTTAAAGAGTTCCATACGACCGCATACAGGCGTCAGCTGAGGCGCAATAGCCAGCAAGGCGTCCAGGTCGTATCCGAGGGATAATAAGCACGCAAGAGCAGCAAGTACATTGGACACATTAAACTCACCAATGAGACTGCACTGTAAGATACCCTCACCCCAGCTGCTTTTCAATCTACAGCGAAATCCTTGTGCATTAAATGTGACCGACTCACAGAATAGGTAGTTACCGCTGTGCAAAGAAAGATCTTGCTGAACAGAAAAGCGCGTCGCAGTAGGCCATTGTTGTGCCCATGACTGACCACAGTCATCATCAAAATTGAGTATTTTATGCGGTACTGATTTATTAAAGAGCATTTTTTTAGCATCGGCATAAGCAGCCATATTACCGTGATAATCAAGATGATCCCGCGTTAAATTGGTAAATAAGGCAACATCAAAATCAAGCTTGCTTACCCGCCCCTGTATCAAACCATGGGAGGAAACCTCCATCGCACATAATTCAGCCCCCAGCGCCACCTGGCGGGCGATTTCATGTTGTATATCAAACGCGCTACCCGTGGTATTTTCAACCTCACACAGCTGATCAAACAGTCCATTACCTATCGTCCCCATGACCCCAGCTTTATGATCTAACAGAGTGAGCCAGTTAGCGATAATTTGGGTAATGGTACTCTTCCCATTAGTCCCAGTTACCCCGATGAGGCTCAATTGGGTCGAAGGATGGCAATAAAACAGATCTGCTAATTCAGACAGCTGCATATTTAGCCCATAAAATGAGATCACGGGGACCCCATTTATATAATCCACAACGCCATGTTCAGAGGCACCCTCTGTATCCTTGAGTATGGCACTTGCGCCTTGGGCTAATGCCGCTTGAATAAATTGACGGCCGTCTAAATCGTGTCCCTTGATAGCAACAAAGCAGGCACCATGGCTGACTTTACGGCTATCTAGAATAAGTGCATTAATATCCAGATCAATATTAATGCCCCATAAATTGAGTGAAAATGATCGATACTGCATAGTCATTTACGAGTCCTTGGGAGCAACACTAAAAGATTGTTTTTTATCCGGTGCTACATTTAGCATTTGTAGTGTTCTTTCCATCACTTCGGCAAATACCGGCGCTGCAATCACACCGCCATAATAACGATCACCACTCGGTGAATCGATCACTACAACCAGGGCAAAACGGGGATTAGAGACGGGTGCGACGCCTGCAAACAGGGCGATATAATCATCGCCATAACCACCGGCAATGGCCTTACGTGAGGTTCCTGTTTTACCTGCAACCCGGTAGCCATCAATACGAGCCTTGTCTCCCGTTCCCCCTTTTTCAACCACGGTTTCCATCATGTCCAACAATTCCGTTGCATGAGTTTTTGACAGCACCCTCTCCGAAAGCGGTAACGTGGCCTGCTTTATAATTGTCAGAGGGCGGTATAATCCGCCGGAGCCCAAAGTTGCATAAGCATGAGCGAGTTGTAGGGTTGTCGCCTGCATGCCATAACCAAATGACAGTGTTGCGTTTTCAAATTCAGACCAGCGTCGGCGCACTGGCATGTAACCTCTACTCTCGCCATTTAATATCAGGCCACTTTGATTACCAAAGCCAAATTGGTAATAGGTATCAAGCAACCGTTCATGGCCTAGCGCCAGTGCAATTTTACTCACCCCCACATTTGATGAATAACGCAGAATTTCGGCTAAGCTTATCTCACCTCGATTGCGTGTATCCTGAACCAATCGACCGCCGAGGCGCATCCTGCCCGGACTAGTATCAATAATAGAACCCGCATCCACAACACCATTATCCAAACCACTGGCTATAACAAGTGGTTTGATGCTTGACCCTGGTTCAAAACTATCAGTGATGGCGCGATTTTTCAGCTTGTAGCTGTCGTATTTACTGCGATTATTGGGATTAAATGAAGGGCTGTTAACCATCGCGAGTACTTCACCAGTTTGCACATCGAGCATAACCAGCGAGCCTGACACCGCGCCGTTATATTGCACCGCTTTCTTTAATCTTTGATAAGCAATAGACTGGATCCGCTGATCAATGCTGAGCTTGATATTATTGGCTTGTTCTCTCTGCTGGATCACGGATATATCTTCAATCACATTACCCAATCTGTCTTTCCGTACAACCCGTTTACCCTGGATGCCAGTTAACCAATCGTTATAGGCCTTTTCAATCCCTTCAATACCTTTATCATCAATGTTGGTCATACCTACAAGCTGAGCACTGACTTCCCCTGTGGGGTAAAAACGACGCGACTCAGGCGCAAGGCTAACACCAGTTAATTTTAATTCATCAATGTATTTCGCTACTGCCGGGCTGATCTGGCGCTTTATGTACATAAATCGGCTATTTGATGCCTGAATTTTTTCCTTCAGTGATTTCAAATCCAGATCTAGCACTTCTGCCAACGCCTGCCATGCGCGTTGCTTGGCAAAGCTGTTTTTGTTTTTAATAGTTTGAGGATCAACATGAATGGCCATCACAGGCACGCTTACTGCCAGCTCGACACCGTTACGATCGGTAACTATACCGCGTTGTACCTGTTGTGAAGTCACCCGAAGTGAACGCATGTCGGCCTGTTTGCGCAAGTGCTCAGGATTAATGACCTGAATGTAGGCTGTTCGCAGCACTAAACAAGTAAAGATAAGCACCACAGTCGCAGCAACTAAACGATAACGCCAAAGGATAAAATTAGCTTTGTTATTCACGTTATTCTTCCGATTGCTCACTGTTGTGTCACCAATTTTTCTTCTGTCGTACTTGGCCGGTACATGCCAAGCTTGTGCTTGGCTATATACTCAATATTACTGTGTTCTTCAAGCGTACTTTGCTCTAACAATAAGTTACGCCATTCCACGTCTGAGAGGTTCCGCTGCGTCAGCAGGACCTCTTTATTATTGGTCAAGAGGCGCGTCTCATGGGTGAGAATGATAACGGAAAAAGCGGATATAAGTATTGCAAATAGTAAAGCGACCACCCGCTTATGCTGGCAAATATCGGTTATGATTTCCTTACCTAAATCCCACTTAATGCCGAACATTTATAACTTCTCCGCCACGCGTAATACAGAACTACGTGCTCTGGGATTAAGCTGTAACTCTTCTTCCGACGGTTTCAGCATTTTACCAACTGGTTTCATTGTTCGGGTTTTGTCTATCTCTTCCTGCATAATAGGTAAACCATAAGGCACTTCTTTACCACGCGCTTGCTTACGGATAAATTGTTTCACAATCCGATCTTCCAAAGAGTGGAAACTGATAACGGATAAACGACCACCGGATCTTAAGCACGTTAATGCGCCCGCTAATGCACGCTCAATCTCTTCTAATTCACTATTGATGTAAATACGGATAGCCTGGAATGAGCGAGTTGCCGGATGTTTGGTTTCTTTTTTGGATTTAGGCACAACACGACAAATAAGATCTGCCAGTTGTCTGGTTGTTTCAAACGGCGTACCATCGCGATCGAAAACAACCGCACGGGCAATTTTACGAGCAAATTTTTCTTCACCAAAGACTTTCAAAACCCAGACAATATCATCATACTCAGCCGTCGCCAGCCACTTTGCTGCACTGACCCCTGATGTAGGGTCCATACGCATGTCCAACGGCCCGTCACGCAAAAAGCTAAAACCGCGCGACGCATCATCCAGTTGTGGTGAAGAGACGCCAAGGTCGAGTAACACACCATCAATCTGTTCAGTCAGGTTCTTTTCAGCCATGTAATCGGCAATACCTGAAAAGGGACCGTGTACGATATCGAAGCGAGGGTCTTGTAATTTTAATGCCTCGCCAACGGCAATGGCTTCCGGATCACGGTCAATCGCAATCAAACGGCCATTTTCACCCAACTGAGATAGAATAAACCGGGAGTGACCGCCACGACCAAAAGTACCGTCAATATAAATACCATCCGGTTTTAACCCGAGTCCAGCTACAGTTTCGTTGAGTAAAACGGATACATGTGAAAATTCTTGTGTCATAGTCGATGAAGGCTCTTAAATTACTTTATATTATAGCGGGTGCTAAAATTGCCTGCGTATTGTAGCGCAAAAGGTCTAGTTTAGGGAGGGGTTATACGCATTGCAAGCGAAGCCGCAAGGCTGTTAGCAATAAATCACATAAATATTTTCCATTAAAAGGGAAATAATGGAAAAGGTCTTGGAGTTGGTCGATAAGCCGGGTTTTGTCGTGGACAATCATTCCTCTAGGTCTGCAATCGCTCACAGACTCAAGCAACCTACCCGCTTTCAGCGTGGGCCACGCCTGTAGAAAGCCTATTTGGTCTTGCTCCGGGTGGAGTTTACCCTGCTACGAACTATTGCTAGCCGCACGGTGCGCTCTTACCGCACCCTTTCAGCCTTACCTGTGCTTTCGAAAAAGCCATCGGCGGTCTTCTCTCTGCTGCACTTGTCGTAGGCTTGCGCCTCCCAGGCGTTACCTGGCACCCTGCCCTGTGGAGCCCGGACTTTCCTCCCCTCTATAACCTTAGTATAAATACTAAGTCATAAAGCGGCGATTGCCTGACCAACTCCAAGGCGACGGATACTACATAAAAAACAAGATAAAATCCAGCGATTAATTTAAATTTTCCAGGCCCCATTTATATAGCGCATTTTTTTTGCCGCCGTGGATCTCTGCGGTCAATGCTGCGGCTTTTTTAAGCGGTAATTCCTCAACCAATAATTTAAGTGTATTCAATACCTTGGCTGGTATTTCTGTGCCAAGGTATTTATAACCAGAAACCAGCAATACAATTTCACCACGACTGCGGTTAGTATCTTCCTGCACCCAGACAGCAAGCTCACCCACCGGCATAGTAGTAATACTTTCGAATGCCTTGGTTATTTCACGTGCAACACACACTTCTCGTTCTGGCCCCATAATGTCAACAAGTGCATCAAGGGTATATTGCAAACGTCGTGGTGACTCATAAAAAATCATCGTCCGAGTTTCTTCTTTTAACTCAGTAATCTTATCGTTACGGGCTTTCTCTTTTGACGGTAAAAAACCTTCAAACGAAAATCTATCCGAAGGCAAACCAGAACCACTCATTGCAGTGACAGCTGCACAGGGACCTGGAAGCGGTACTACGTTGACATTGTTAGCACGGCAAGTATTGACCAAATGGTAACCAGGATCGCTAATCAGTGGTGTACCTGCATCTGATACCAAGGCTATGCTTATACCTGATTGCAGTTTTTTCACCAAAAAATCTGCTTTTTGCTGTTCATTATGATCATGTAAAGCAAATGTTTTTGTTTTAATTTGGTAATGGCTCAGTAACTTTCCAGTATGCCGAGTATCTTCCGCCGCAATTAGATCAACACTTTTGAGTACCTCTAATGCCCTTTCTGTGATGTCGGAAAGGTTACCAATTGGGGTTGGAACGATAAATAAAGTTGCTTGTTCAGACATTTCACTCTCATGGATGGTTTTTTGTTAAGCAATGATGCTTTACTATAGGGAAATTATAAATCTCTTTTTTGCAGGATAATACACCGATGGAATTTCAGCACAGTTATCTCCGCTTAATCATGTTGTTTACTTTGAGCTTATTGCTCAGCGCGTGTTCCAGCACAGGTACCCAAGATGGCGCAGGCTCACAACCGGCAATTGCGCCAGCGGTGCTATCGCCGATCAATCAACCGGCGCAATTCTACATCGATCAGGTTAAATTAGCGAATAAACAGCAGATAATCTCATGGCAACTACTTGCAGCGCGCGCGCTAATTTCTGAAGGTCACTCGCAAGCCGCACTGGATATACTGCAAGAAATTGAGCGCAATCAGCGCTCTGAACAACAGGAATTTGAGGTCTCGCTAATAAAATCAGAAGCTTACTTATTTGAAAAACGCTATCAGGACGCGGCAGATACATTACTGTTTGAGTCTTTTCTCAGCCCAGAACAGCAAGCACATTGGCAACGCTATTTTTTGTTAAAAGCAACCTTCGCAGAGCGGCTGGGTGATAATGCCAAAGCAGTTGAATATCGAGTCGCACTTAATGACTATCTGGACTTGCCATTACAAGCTAGCAATAATCATCAGCTATGGCAGCTTCTTACCCCATTACCCGCTGCTGAGCTAAACCAACTTAGCTTTATATACCGACCAACTAATATTATCCTATCCGGCTGGTATCAGCTTGCGGCAATCGGTAATGAATATAGCGGCGATCCTCAGCTGCTGATCAGTAATTTACAAGCCTGGAAAAATAATTATCCTGCCCATCCGGCATTAACCGTATTTCCTGTCGAGTTAGTGAAAGCATTGGCCACCGCACCTTACGCTCCTGGCCAGGTGGCTGTACTGGCACCGTTAACGGGTAAGCGTGGCGCGACTGGTAGAGCGATTCGTGAAGGCGTATTAAGTGCCTACTATCAAGAACCGCTAGATCAACGCTTAACCTTGCGGTTTTACGATACAGCCTCTGGCGAGGCAGGTACGTTATATCAGCAAGCCATAAATGAAGGTGCAGATTTTGTTATTGGGCCATTATTAAAAGCGAATTTAGCAAACGTCCTACCATTGGTTAAAGATGTTCCACTTATTTCGTTAAACAAATTACCAGAAAGTCCCATCGCTAAAGATATTTATTATTTCTCGCTAACCTCCAACGATGAAGCAGTCGCGGCAGCGAAAAAAATGCAACGAGACGGCATTAAGCACCCATTGGTGTTAGCACCTGACAATCAGGTGGGTAGCCGCCTAGCGAATGTATTCAATGACCAATGGCAGCAATTAACGGCAAAAACCAGCGAGATCTATCGATACAAGAGCCGAAAAGACATGCAGAATACTGTCACATCATTGTTTTCAGTCAATGACAGTGATCAGCGCATCAATCAAATGAAAAATTTAATTGGTCAAGATATTAAAGCTAAAACCCGTAGCCGCCGTGATATTGATGCGATCTATATTATAGCAACACCTTCCGAAGCGATGCTGGCAATCCCTTACATTATTACTACCCAAAACCCTTATGCACCTCAGGTAGCTTTTTATGCAAGTTCCCGCACCCATAGCGATACCCAATCGAAAAATCAAAGCCGCGACCTCAATGGGCTCATATTCAGTGACATGCCTTGGTTATTGAACCCAGATCGCGAACTTAAGCAAGAAACTTTGGGGCTCTGGCCAAATATGTCGAAAATTGAACAAAATTTGTTTGCTATGGGCTATGATGCAATTAAATTAATTCCTAATCTGCAACAATTGCGCAATTTTCCGAGTTTACGCTTAAATGGTCAGACTGGTATTCTCTATGTTAATGACGCAGGTGTTATTGAGCGCGAATTCAGTTGGGCAAAATACCGTTACGGTAAAATAAGGCTGGAGGAAACTAGCACTGAAAAACAATCAACACCGTAAGCGCGGCGCTTATTTCGAGGATATTGCGGCCATATTTTTACAGCGTCAGGGGCTAATCGTATTGGCCCGTAATTTCGCTTGCCGACAAGGTGAGATTGACTTGATCTGTCAGCACACAGAACCGCTTGCTGATAGCAGAGCAGCGGTGCCATTACCCACCCTCGTATTTGTCGAAGTGAAATTTCGTAAATATGACAAATACGGTGGTGCTATTGCCGCAATCTCAGTCGCTAAACAACGAAAATTGCGTTATACCGCACAATATTATATGGTTCGACACAGAATCAATGAAAACTATACCCCCTGTCGTTTCGACGTAATTGCAATTGAAGGATCCATCGATAATATTCAATGGATAAAAAATGCTTTTTAGAGTGAACACACATGCTAGATCTAATTAAAGAAAATTTTACAGAAAGTATTCAAACCAAAATTGCTGCTGCAGAGGCATTACCTGAGTATATCCAAAAATCAGCAATGATGATGGCGCAATGCTTATTGAATGGCAACAAGATCTTAATTTGTGGTAATGGCGCATCAGCCAGCCTGGCACAGAATTTTTCAGCCTCTTTAATAAACCGTTATGAGACTGAGCGCCCTAGTTTACCTGCCGTTGCCCTGACCCCGGATTGCACGTTAATGACCGCAATTGGCACAGATACTAGCTTTGACCTTATCTATTCTAAGCAGGTTCGAGCACTGGGTAATGCCGGCGATATACTCGTGGTAATATCAGTTGGAGGCCACAGCCGTAATGTAATTAAAGCCATTGAAGCTGCGCTAACCCGCGATATGACTATCGTTGCATTAACAGGCAAAGATGGGGGTGAAATTTCAGGTTTATTAGGACCTCAAGATGCTGAAGTTCGTGTTCCTTCACGACGTGAAGCACGGATCCAAGAAGTGCATGTACTGATAATTAACTGCTTGTGCGATATCATCGACCAGACCCTTTTCCCACAACAAGACTTGGAATAAGCATGCAACATATAAAAACACTGACTAATTTCGCTCTCATTGTTGGTGCGCTAGCGAGTTTACAGGGTTGCGCGGGCTTGGTTGCCGCAGGCGCAATAACCGCGACAACGGTCGCATCTGACAGCCGTACATTCAGCCAGCAAATTGATGATGAAGCGATTACCCTGGACATTACTGCGCGACTGAATCAAAAAGATAAAGACTTGCTGCAGCAAAATAACTTGCACATATTAACAACCAATAACCGGGTACTACTGTCAGGTCAGGTAAAAGCGGCCGCACAACGCGACTTGATTGTCTCAATTTCAGCGAAAACCGAATCGGTAATACTGGTATATAATCAAATCCGCCTAGGCGATCCAGTTTCTTTCGAACAAAGCAGTAAGGATAGCTGGTTAACGACCAAAGTAAAAACCAGTATGCTAGAAATTGAAGGCTTGGAGCCCCTGAGTATTAAAGTTATCACTGAGAATGCAGAGGTATTTTTGATCGGCAAGGTGACTAGACTGGAGGGGGATAAAGCCGCAGAAGCCGCGCGATATGTCGTTGGTGTGAATAAAGTAATCAAAGTATTTGAATACAAATAAAAATGCAGCACAGAATAACCCAATACGAGGTAACTCATGTGCTGCAAGTGATATCAGATTCCGTCGTTTAGTTACTTAATGACCCGCAGGGAAGGTTTACCCTTCGTCGGTTTAGGACGCTCATCCGTAGATTCAGGATCACTCTCTGAACTCACAGTTGGCGCACTCACTAAGGTCGGAGTTTTCTTCTCATCATTCCGCTCTACAGCTAATTCAGCGCTGCCCTGCTCTGCCTGATCGATATAGGCTTGCTCTGGCTCAAACATACTACCTGCACCATTTTCTCGTGCATAGATAGCAGTAATTGCAGCAATCGGAACATAGACATCAAAAGGAACACCACCAAATCTGGCATTGAAACTCAGCGCGGTATTATCCAGCTCAAATCCAACGACAGCTGAAGGTGCAATATTCAAGACAATTTGACCATCTTGAACAAACTGCTGCGGTACATGTACCCCGGCAACATGCGCATCCACAACAATGTGCGGCGTCAAGTCATTATCCAGCAACCACTCATAGTGGCCACGTAATAAATAGGGGCGAATTGGGGTCATTTTATCCATAACTTAAACTAACATTCTCATTTCACGTTCTTGTTCTGTTAAAGATGCCTGGAATGATTCACGATCAAATACCCGTAGCATATAATTCTTTAACTCACGTGCGGCTTGGCCAGGCAGATCAATACCCAATTCAGGTAGACGCCATAACAGTGGTGCCATATAGCAATCAACTAAACTAAAATCTTCGCTCATAAAGTATGGGTATTCAGCAAAAATAGGGCTGATACTCATTAATGCTTCTTGTAATTGCTTACGCGCTACAGCAGCTTCCTCTACAGAACCTTTCATGATTTTAGTAACCAAAGAATACCAGTCATTCTCGATCCGATGCATCATTAATCGACTACTACCACGAGATACGGGGTAAACCGGCATCAAGGGTGGATGCGGAAAACGCTCATCCAGATATTCCATGATGATCCGTGAATTATACAGGGTTAATTCACGATCAATTAATGTTGGTACGGTTTGATACGGGTTTAAATCAATCAAATCCTCAGGTAGATTATTACGATCTACTTGATGTATATCAACACTTACGCCTTTTTCAGCCAACACGATTCGAACTTGATGACTATATAGATCAGTCGGCTCCGAATACAACACCATAACTGAACGTTTATTAGCAGCTAATGCCATGCCACCTCCATTAAATTTTAAACACAAACGCCAATGAGGGCATAAACCACCATTGGCGATACGTAATTCTTTCACCAGCAACTTTTACAAGTAATGCTTTAACAATTAATAGTTAGTGGACATCGCGCCAGTATTCACGGTTCAAGAACCAAGAAAATACAAGTAAGATGAGTAAAAATCCAATAACCCAATAGCCTAATTCTTGGCGTTCAAGTTGGTTGGGTTCTGCTGAATAAACTAAAAAGTTCACCAGATCCAGCATTGCTTCATCAAACTCTTCAGCTGATAGCTCACCATTTTCATCATTGCTCAGGTAGCTAACTAAAGTTTCACCCGTTGCAGTGCCATTTTTATCAACAACAGAGGTTTCTCTAACAATTCTAGCATCTTCTGGCAGATCTAGCACTTCTTCTTCGCTATGTTTTATTTCGATGAGGTGCACAGTGCCCTGAAGTTCTTCCAGAACATGTGGCATACCAACACTTGGATATACCACATTATTCACGCCAAATGGACGAGTATCATCGATATAGAAAGAACGTAAATAGGTATAGACCCAATCGGCACCACGTAAGCGGGCTTCTAACGTTAAATCAGGTGGCGCTGCACCAAACCATTTTGCAGCACTCTCTGCAGGCATTGCAGTTTTCATCAATGAACCGACTTTGACACCTGTAAACACAAGGTTTTCAGACATTTCGATACGATCAATGCCCAGATCATCCGCCACACGAGAATAACGTTGATATTGAGTTGAATGGCAGCCTGCACAGTAATTCATGAATAACTTAGCGCCATTTTGTAATGATGCCTTATCCCTTAAATCATAGTTTGCTTCATCGAGATGTGGGCCACTACCACTGGCAAATACTACCATAGGCAGTAGGGTTAATAACGTTATAAATATTTTTTTCATTACATTGTCACCCTTGTTGGTAGTGGTTTAGTTGTTTCATTCTTACTGTATAACCACAGTAGAGCAAAATAACCAAAGTAGCCTAAGGTGGTAATTTGCGACAATAGTGTCCGTCCAGCTGTCGGAGCCAGGGCCCCTAAAACACCAAGAATGATGAAGCAAATAACAAATTGAGTTAGGTTTAGCTTATGCCAAATACTACGGTAACGAATTGATTTTACTTTACCACGATCTAACCAGGGCACTAAAAATAGCATCACAATAGCGAGGCCCATCATGATAACACCACCCAATTTATCTGGGATTGCGCGTAAAATCGCATAAAATGGGGTAAAGTACCATACTGGCGCAATATGTTCAGGTGTTTTCAGTGGGTTTGCCGCTTCAAAGTTAGGCGCTTCCAAGAAGTAACCGCCACCTTCAGGCATGAAGAAAATAACGATACTACACAAGATCAGCATGACTACAACGGCGACTGTATCGTGCACGGTGTAATAAGGATGGAATGGAATAGCATCTTTTGGCCAACCATTTTCATCTTTATTCTCTTTAATCTCAATGCCATCGGGATTATTCGAGCCCACGTGGTGCAATGCAACAATATGTAAGAATACCAAAATCACTAATACGAGAGGCACCGCAATCACATGCAAGGCAAAGAAACGGTTTAACGTCGCCCCGGAGATAACGTAGTCGCCGCGTATCCATAAGGTTAAATCATCTCCAATAATAGGTATCGCACCAAATAAAGAAATAATTACCTGAGCCCCCCAGAACGACATCTGTCCCCATGGTAATAAATAGCCCATGAACGCTTCGGCCATAAGAGCAACAAAGATCAAACAACCAAAAATCCACAGTAGTTCACGCGGTTTCTGGTATGAGCCATACATCAAACCGCGGAACATATGCAAATACACCACGACAAAGAATGCTGACGCACCTGTGGAGTGCATATAACGCAGTAACCAGCCAAATTCAACATCACGCATGATGTATTCAATTGACGCAAATGCACCTTCTCCTGATGGGTTATAATTCATTGTTAACCAAATTCCGGTTAGAATTTGGTTAACAAAAATTACGGTTGCCAGAACACCGAAGTAATACCAGAAATTAAAATTTTTCGGCGCTGGGTATTGCCCAGCATGTTTATTCCACGTATCCGTCATCGGGATACGTTCATCAATCCAATCGACTAATTTACCAAACATTAGGCCTCTCCCTTATCAGCACCAATTAGAATGGTGGTAGCATCGACATAATGATGCGGTGGTACCACCAGGTTCAGCGGTGCTGGTACACTCTGGAATACACGACCTGCCATATCAAACTTTGAACCATGACATGGACAGAAAAAACCAGCAGTCACCCCTTCTACTTGTTCGCCAAAGCTGTCGGGTAGATAGGTTGGTGAACACCCTAAATGAGTGCAGATACCCACCGCCACAAACAGTTCAGACTTGATAGAACGGTATTTATTCTGGGCATAGCTAGGTTGTTGCCCTTGTTCTGATGCCGGATCACGTAACACATCATCATGCTGCTCAAGTTCCTGTAACACACCTTCAGTGCGTGACACCACCCAAACTGGCTTTCCTCGCCACTCGACACGAATTAGCTGACCAGGTTCAATTTTACTAATATCGACTTCGACAGGTGCACCAGCCGCTTTAGCTTTGGCACTTGGATTCCAAGATTTGATAAAAGGCACGGCTGCGCCGACGGCTCCAACACCACCCACTACACATGTAGCAGCAGTCAAAAAGCGACGGCGACCAGAATCAACAGGCGCATTGCTCATCCAATTATTCTCCCATTCGGACTCAGCGCAAATTATTATTTTTATCTTGCAGTGAATACCATTTCAAAAAAGATAACTTTTTAGTATCTAAAAAAGTTACATAAATGCCGTTGAATTTTAATTAATTGGTTACATTTTTACAAGGACAATGAGAGATTAATCAGGATTTTTCAGTGATTAAACCAATATCAGCCTTTTCATGCCATTTAAACAGAGAGAGATGCTTCATTTCGCATAGATAACCATCAATAAAATAGCTAAGGCAGCGTAAACTTAACATAGCTGCAACGTTGGGCGGTAAAAAAAAGGCAAAAAAAAGCCTGGCATATGCCAGGCTTTCGTCGCCATAAAGCGAACCACAAAAACGAATTAACGTTTTGAGAACTGTGGACGTTTACGTGCTTTTCTAAGACCAACTTTCTTACGTTCAACTTGACGAGCGTCACGTGTAACGAAACCAGCGGCACGTAGAGCAGGACGAAGTGTTTCGTCATATTCCATTAGTGCACGAGTGATACCGTGACGGATCGCGCCAGCTTGTCCAGTTGTACCACCACCAGAAACAGTGATGTTAAGATCGAACTTGTCTTGTAGACCAACTAGCTCTAGTGCTTGACGAACAACCATACGAGCTGTGTCACGACCAAAGTAAACATCCAAAGAACGTTTATTGATTGTTAGTTGACCTGTACCCGCTTTCATAAATACGCGAGCTGTTGAACTTTTACGACGACCAGTGCCGTAGTATTGATTTTCTGCCATTTGCTTAAATTCCGTAAATTAGATGTCTAGAACTTGTGGTTGTTGAGCAGCATGA
>JBLHPA010000021.1:0-29650 GCA_047628235.1 Moritella sp. | reverse complement strand
CTAGAAGTTATAGAACTAATAGCCTAGAAGGTAAATAAATAACTAACCTTGCTGTAATAAACGACGTAGATCAATGACTGCAGCATTGGCACGAGACAGGTAGTTAGCCATAACAAGTGAATGGTTGGCTGAAATGCCAAAACCACCCCCGTTTAAGACCATCGGACTTAATACTGGTTGCAGTGACGCTTCGAGTTCGAGGATAATTTGATCAACACTTGCTGTTGCATTTTTCTTTGCTAAAACAGAATTAAAATCAATTCTTGCTGCTTTTAAGTAATGGTATAGCGCCCATGAAGAACCACGAGCTTCCCAGAAGACATCATCAATTTGTAACCAAGGCGTTTTTACTTCCTTAAAATCAGGCGTCGACGTAGATTGTTGCGCTGCTGTATCCCCAGAAAGGTCAGTATTAATACGGTACTGACCCACAGACGCACTTAAGCGTTGAGATAACGAACCAAGCCGTTTTTCTACTTGCTTGAACCATTCTGCTAAATTGTCTGCTCGGGCATAAAACTGGGCATTTTGTGAATTATTATCACCTAATTTAATGAGGTATTTGCTAAGTTCTTCAATTGTTTTTTTATATTCAGAGTTGGCATTGGTAGGGAATAAACGGGTATGTTCAACATTTAAAGCACCGTGTGCTTTCTGCAGATCTTTATTCTCTGCTGATTGCGTTTGAGAACGGCTAAAATCACGGCGCAAAACCAGCAATAAATCACGGGCTTGTTCCAATACACCGAGTTCCCAAGCGGGCATATTATCCATCAGGTTAGCAGGTGGTAAAATAGAGTTACTGAGGTAACCGCCGTTTTTATCATCCAAAGTCTGAATGGATTTGATCAAGCTTGCCGTTGTATAGGATCCTACGGCAATATCGGTACTTTTGTTTGTCAGTTCTTCAGTGACTTGTTTTGGGCTAAAAGTATCGGGTTCAACACTCCAGTAAACAGAAATGAAGTAGAAGATAATGACGATTGAACCAACAATCGCTGCGATTTTAGATTTATTCATTTGGCAGGTCCCTAGCATCAAGAAGTAATAAATTTAGTACTTATTGCTCTAGTGTAACTTGTTGAAAAGTTGGCAACAAGTTTATTAACAATTAAAGGATGTGGGGAGACCGCACAATTGATCTACAGCAGTGGTAGTTAGGCTATTTTTATTCGCACTACTTGCATGATTTCAATATTGAAACCCGCTACCTTTTCAATGGCGGGATAATATGTCAAGTTCACCCTAGCGCCAGAGAGTGATTTATAGGGTTTTTTACGCTTAAATTTAAAAGGCACATTGTGACCCTTTATCATGATGGTATTGAGAAACCATTCGTCATCCTCGCGCTGAACATGAGACGTCACTTGCTGTAATTCTGAATGGGTCAATTCGGAATGTTTTTTGGTGAGTTTATCTGGGTCTGAAGCCATAGGTTATTGCCTGGTTAGTTATATTATAAAATATGCGTGTAATAATCGTCTTCAAGTAACTAGCGCGAGTTATTTATTTAAGTTTCTGATTAAAAGGTGTTTTATTCAAATGGGATATAATTTAATTACCCTAATAACATTAAAATAACAAGAAATGCGGTTATATGTCTTGAACATAGTCGTTTAACGACGTATCGAATTCTGCAGTTGCAAGTCTTTTTAGTATTAATGTACTAATGAGTATACCTTATTATGGACTTAAACTTTGTCTTTTAGTGGTGTTTTTTCGAGTTTGCTATGATAAATATGATATAAAACTACTTGTTAGCTTGAATCACCTTTTCGTTTAATGATACGCGGATTTAATAGGGAGTGCGATGTGAAACAAACGACACGTCACCAAAAAATAATTGAGTTGGTCAAGGAAGAAGGATTTGTGAGTACCGAGGCCTTGGTTGATAATTTTTCTGTTAGCCCGCAAACAATCCGACGCGATCTAAACGAATTAGCTGAGAAAAATCTACTCCGCCGTCATCATGGCGGCGCATCTCTGCTAGAGAGTCGTGTGGTCAATGATTCCTATATGAATCGTAAGCACAAAACAGCACAAGAAAAAATGAACATTGCCCATGCGATGGCGCAACAGATCCCTGATGGTTCCTCGTTATTTATTGATATTGGTACTACGGCAGAAGCATTGGCCAGTGCATTGCTAAGTCACGCTAATTTACGTGTTGTGACCAACAACCTTAATGTTGCTAGTATCCTTATGCACAAGCCTGATTTTCGCGTTATCGTCGCAGGGGGAGAAGTGCGGAATAAGGATGCAGGGATTGTCGGTGAAGCGACAGTTGATTTTATTAATCAGTTTCGAATGGATTTCGGCATTATAACCATCAGTGGATTAGACATGGACGGTTCGTTGCTCGACTTTGATTATCAAGAAGTACGGGTCACACAAGCTATTATAGAATGTTCCCGACAAATCTTTTTACCGGTAGACCATACTAAGTTTGGACGTAATGCGATGGTGAATATTGGTAATGTGAGTCAGGTTCATAAGATTTTTACTGATGTTGAGCTGCCAGAAGCGTTGTCTCAACTATTGCAGCAGCATCAAATTGAGGCAATTGTTTGCCAAGTAGAAAATTATATTTAAACTTAGTCATTGTGAACGTGTAAATAAATTCAGAGAAGGGAGTATCTCGTGATCAGAGTAGTTTTTAATCAAAAAGGCGGCGTAGGCAAGTCTACGATCTGCAGTAATTTAGCCGCAATAGCTGCGGAACAAGGTAAGCGCACGTTAATCATTGATCTTGATAGTCAATGCAATACCAGTGCATATTTATTAGGTAATGACTATCACGTTGATGCAAGTGCTGCAGAGTTTTTTGAGCAAACATTAAATTTGATCATGAAGGGGCGACCTTATAATGATTTTATTACTGATACCGCATTTGCTAATTTAGCGATTATGCCAGCCTCTGAATTGCTTGGTGAACTGATTGTTAAATTAGAACAGCGACATAAGATCTATAAATTACGTGATGCGATGGTGAAGTTGAGGCGTGACTATGACGAGATCTATATCGATACTCCGCCTGCATTTAATTTCTATAGTTTATCAGCGCTGATCGCTGCAGATACCTGTTTAATACCTTTTGACTGTGATGATTTTTCCCGTCGAGGCTTATACAGTTTATTGGCAAACATCGAAGAAACGCGTCAAGATCATAATGATAAACTGCGGGTTGAAGGTATTATTGTCAACCAGTTCCAGGGCCAGGCTAGCTTGCCCAAAAAATTGGTGGCAGAGCTGAAAGCGGAAAATTTACCTATCTTAAATACACTCATCCACAGTTCGATAAAGGTGAAAGAGTCGCATAATATCTCACAACCCTTGATCATTTGTGCCCCAAAACATAAAGTAACCCAGCAATTTTGTGCATTATATGCTGAAATATCGGCATGATTAACGGTAAGTAATAGGTGTGTTATGACGGTCAGGATAGCTGAGTTAGAATCATTTTTTCGTAGTATTCAAAATTCCATTATTACTGCGTTTCAGGCTAAAGAGAGCAGGGGAAAGTTTATAGCAGATAATTGGACCAGCCATTTAGGTCGTGGTACCAGTTGTGTCATGCGTGATGGCGAGGTATATGAAAGTGCTGGGGTTAATTTTTCGATGGTCAGTGGCGATAAATTACCCAGTGCAGCGTCAGCGAAACGGCCACAGTTTGCCGGTTTGGCCTATCAGGCGTTGGGGGTATCAGTGGTGGTTCACCCGCGTAACCCGCATGCACCAACCAGTCATGCCAATGTCCGCATGTTTCTGGTGACCGATGAACAAGGCCAGCAGCACTGGTGGTTAGGTGGTGGTTTCGATTTAACCCCCATTCATCTCTATGCCGAGGACGCCAGTCATTTCCATCGCGCAGCACGAGATGCGGTTAGCCCCTTTGGTGAAGCACTGTATTCACAGTTTAAGCAAGATGCGGACAGCTATTTTTATATGCCGCACCGTGAAGAGTATCGGGGCATTGGCGGGATCATTTATGACGATCTTAATGCGTGGGATATTAATACCAGCTTAAACTTCATTCAAGCAGTGGCTGACGGTTATGTGCAGGCTTATGCGCCGATTATTGCGAAACGTAAAAACCAGACATGGACGGAGCAGGAGCGTGAGTTTCAGTTATTTCGCCGTACCCGCTATGCCGAGTTTAATTTGATTGTTGATCGGGGAACGATTTTTGGGCTGCAAAGTAAAGGCCGAACCAAATCTATTTTGATGTCGATGCCACCTCTGGCGAGTTGGCACTATGACGATCTTGAGCCCGAAACTGACGCACAAAAAGCATTGGTGCAAGTGGTTAATCAACCACAAGACTGGGTATAGACCATAAAGGTTAATTCCCGCCCCTCGTGCTCAGCATATGCTGAGCACGATATGTATTAGTTGAGACCGAGGAATATTTATGACTACACCCAGTTGGGATCTTTCTATTGCCTATAACGGCTTTAATGATCCTAAAATTGAGCTCGATATTAGTGCTGTCCAGTACAGCCTGAGTTACCTGGATAAAAAGGCGGAGCAGCTATGCTCTGTCTCCGTTCTGCAGCAGGCGCTAATAAGCAAAGAGTCGGCGATGACGTTGTTGGCGACACTGGGTACCTTCGCCATGTGCCACGAGTCTGTGGATGCCAAAGATACGGTTGCCAAACAATTGAGCGGGCGCATCGATCGCTTGAGCTCAGCGTTAATCCAGGCCTTTAGTCCTTATCAGGACAAGTTAATTCATTGCGGTACAAATTTTTTAGCTCAGGTATTGGCTGATACTAGCGTTGCCTCGCACGCCTTTTTAATTAATGAGCAACGCGAATTAGTCGACTCCAGGTTGAGTGTTAAGGAAGAACAATTAATTACAGCGATGTCGGTAGACGGGAAAGATGCGTGGGGGCGTTTATATAGCAATATTACAGGCTCCATGAAGGTTACCTTGAAATTGGCGGACGGCACGACAGAAATCTTAGGGTTCTCTCAGGCGGCAAGTATTCTCTATGGTGCTGACCGTAAGCGCAGAGAACCTGCGTGGCGGGCTATTCAGGTTGCTATGGCGGAGAATCAAGAAAGCTTTAGTGCTATATTAAATGCCCTGTCAGGCTGGCGGTTAACGGAATACAGTAAGCGCAGCCATACTAAACCGATGCATTTTTTGGATCCCAGTCTGCATGCCAATCGAATTGAGCAAGCAACTCTGGAAAGCGTGCTTGCGGTAGCAAAGAAAAATCGCGCAGTTGGCCAAAAAGCGGGACGCCTGATGGCGAAAATGTTTGCCACACCAAGTCTGAAACCCTGGGATCAGCTCGCCGCTATGCCTCCGTTAACGATTGCGGGAAATAGTGCGACGGTGAAAACCTACTCATTTGCGGATGCCATTGAGATCATCAAAGAGGCGTTCACTGGTGTCGATCCGGCAATGGGTAGCTTTGTCGATACCATGGTGGCAAATAACTGGATTGACGCAGCACCGCAACCAAATAAACGGCTCGGTGCCTTTTGTACTAAATTTGCCGGTACGCGGACACCACTGGTCTTTATGACATGGGGTGGCAGCATGTCTGATGTTATTACCCTTGCTCACGAACTCGGTCATGCCTTTCACAACTGGGTGATGCAGGATATGCCCCTATGTGAGACGCGCTATCCGATGACATTGGCAGAAACGGCATCTATCTTTGCTGAAAATATTGTCCGTGACTCATTATTCGATAAGGCCAGCAGTAATGAGCAACGCATTGAAATGTTATGGCAAGAGATATCCTCGGCATTAGCATTGTTAGTTAATATTCCCGTGCGGTTTGAGTTTGAGAAAAAGCTCTATGAGCAGCGCCAGGATAATGAATTAACGGCAGAGCAATTGTGTAGCCTGATGGCAGATACCTGGCAGGAGTGGTACGGCGATACCATGACCGAGGTGGACACATATTTTTGGGCGAGTAAATTACATTTCAGCATTGCCGGGTTAAGTTTTTATAACTATCCGTATCTGTTTGGCTATTTGTTCAGTAAAGGGGTTTATGCCCAACGGGCGGTAAAAGGTGAGCAATTTTACGGTGATTATGTCGCCTTGTTACGTGATACCGGACGAATGAAAGCGGAAGACGTGGTACGGAAACACCTCAATTTAGACTTAACACAAGCGGACTTCTGGCAGCAGAGTTTGGATATGGTCAGTGAGCAGATTGATAAATTTGAAGCGCTGCTAGCGGTGTAAGTGGCTGGTAGGTTCAGCTTAGCTGAACCTAATATGCTTAGAAAAATCTTTAATAATGGCTGCTGTTGTGCCCCAGATAGGGTATTGCCCCCAGGGCATAAACGTCACTTCACGATATTTTCCCTTGAATAAACTTTTTTCGATAACGTGGTTTTTATCATTGAGTAAAAAAGCTAACGGCACTTCGAAGATCTCCTCAACTTCGTTGGGATCTATTTTTGATTGATAATCCCCATCGACCAGCGCGACTACCGGAGTTACATAATATCGGCTGATGGTTACTCGGCTTGGTAGGGTGCCTAATACGGTAATTTTATGCGCCGGGATCCCAATTTCTTCATGGGTTTCTCTTAACGCGGTGGCGATGGATGAACTGTCACTCAGTTCCGTTTTCCCCCCCGGCAGCGCAATTTGGCCGCTGTGATGGCGCAGATGGGAGGCTCGACGAGTTAGAATTAAATTAAGTTGTTGTTCACGCACCACAATGGGAAATAAAACCGCAGCAGGGGTAAATAGGCTGCTCAGTTTACTGATCGGCGAGGCCATGGGGCAGAGTACGAAGCGTGAAGTGAGTAAGTTAATATCCATATGCGTCCTTGCAACTTAATTTGGCAACTAATTTAAAGAATAGGTAATATTTTTGCTAATTTATCGAATGTTTCCTGGTATTCCTGTTCCACCACAGAGTCTGCAACAATACCGCCGCCTGCCCAGCAGTATATTTGTCCGCTGTCACACAGCAATGTGCGAATGGTAATGCTGGAGTCCATATTACCGTGGGCAGATAAGTAACCTATGCTACCACAATACAGCGATCGTCGGTGTGGTTCGAGTTCTTCAATAATTTGCATCGCTCTAATTTTCGGTGCACCAGTAATGGAACCGCCAGGGAAACAAGCACGTAATAGCTCCGCGGCGGTGTTGTTTTCTGGCAGTTCGCCACGGATAGTGCTGACTAAGTGGTGCACGGCGGGGAAGCTTTCGATGGCAAATAATGTCGGGACGTTAACTGTGCCGGGAATGGCCATTTTACCAATGTCATTGCGCAACAGATCGACAATCATCAGATTTTCGGCCTGATCTTTTTCAGCTACCTGTAAGGCCTGCGCATTGGCTTGGTCGATGACAGGATCTTGACTGCGAGGGCGGGTTCCCTTAATGGGCTTGGTTTCTATTTTTCGTCCCTGTAATTGAATAAAACGCTCTGGAGAGATGGATAATACAGCCTTGTCTGCCAAGCGCATAAATGCAGAAAAAGGCGCACCGTTATGCAGACTGAGTGTGCGGTAAGCCAACCATTCATCACCCTGGTATTGATTGTGGAAACGCTGGGCAAGGTTTATCTGATAACAGTCTCCTGACTGTAAATAATGTTTGATCGCACTAAATTTGGCGCGATAGTCTGCGGCAGACATATTTGATTGCCACTGCGCGGTGAGTTTGAACTGAGCTGTATCTCGATGCGTGTTAGCCGATAAATCCTGATGTTGCTGTAACCCGGTATTACACTGTTGTTGTAACCAGAGTGAGCGCTGTTGTTGTAGCCAGAGATAGCGCTGCTGCCAGGCCTTTTCGGCATTTTCACTAAACTGTATCTGCCAGGCTTGATTCAGCTTAATATCTACAACAAGCGACCAGTCATAGAGCCCCACTGCCATATCGGGAAAGTGCAGATCATTCTGCGCAATATTTTTAATCGATTCTATATTGCGGCCAAGGTCATAACCAAAATAACCCAGTGCACCAGCAAGAAAGGGCAATTCAGAAGCACCATTACTGATATCACCAATTATTTTCAGGGAGGTATTTTGCAATACACTGAACGAATCTTCAGTTGTTGTGGTTGACCCTGATGCCAGCTTAACGGTAGTGATATTATCTTCGGTGACGATTGTTGCTACCGGATCGGCGACGATTATATGATAGCGGTTATCAATATGTTCATCAGCTCCGGATTCGAGTAAAATTGACCAGCTATCTTGACTCAACGGGGCAAAAAGATCATGGATGCCATGGGTAGGGAAAGGAATTGGTTTTATGACTAATGTTTTCATAGGTACAGCTATCACTCCGATTTGATCCGCCAGAGATTAGCATAAATCCAACGAATAATCTTGGCTGACATTGAGTGGGTAAATAATTATCGCGTAGTTACTTGGTTGCTGTATTGTTACTGGTTTGTGTTTTTGACACCACATTTTAGTGGAGTGAAGCTATCCGCAAAGGTATGATATAGACCAAAGCCACTCTAAGATACTGAGTTGAAGAGTTGAAGAGTTGAAGAGTTGAAGAGTTGAAGGGCTGAAGAACTAAGAGTTAAAAGTTAAGTGTTGAATAAATATAATAATCGGTTAGTGCAAGTGAGCAATCATAAGGGAGTAAACCATGGCAACAGTTATCCGTAAGGCGGATTTTATAGACAGTATTGCAGATTCCTTGCAATATATCTCATATTACCATCCGCTTGATTTCATTAAGGCAATGGAAAAAGCATACAACGCAGAGCAAAGCCAGGCAGCGAAAGATGCGATTGCCCAAATTTTAATTAACTCGCGTATGTCTGCAGAGGGTAAGCGACCTATCTGCCAAGACACCGGTATCGTAACCTGCTTTGTTAAAATTGGTATGCAGGTGCAGTGGGAAACAGACCAGACCGTACAAGAGATGGTTGATGAAGGCATCCGCCGTGGTTATAGTTTTGCTGGTAACCCATTGCGTGCCTCAATCGTTGCGGATCCAGCGGGTGCGCGGAAGAATACTAAAGATAACACCCCTGGCGTCGTACATGTAGAGATGGTGCCAGGTGAAAAAGTGGAAGTGATGATCGCGGCCAAAGGTGGCGGTTCAGAAAATAAAAGTAAAATGGTGATGCTTAACCCGTCGGATGACGTGGCTGCATGGGTAGAAAAAACAGTGCCGACTATGGGGGCGGGCTGGTGTCCACCGGGCATGTTAGGCATAGGCATTGGCGGCACAGCGGAAAAAGCGGCGGTCATGGCAAAAGAATCACTGATGGAACCGGTCGATATTTATGAATTAATGGCGCGCGGCGCTGAGACGACAGATGAAAAAATGCGTCTGGATATTTTTGACCGGGTTAATAAATTGGGTATCGGCGCACAGGGTCTGGGCGGGATGGCGACTGTATTGGATATTAAGATCAAATCTTGTCCAACCCACGCCGCTTCAAAACCAGTCGTGATGATCCCGAACTGTGCTGCAACTCGGCACACTCATTTTACGCTTGATGGCAGTGGCCCGGCAGAGTTGCATATACCCAAACTGGAAGATTGGCCGGCAGTGACTTGGGGAGTCGGTGATAGTGCACGCCGAGTTAATGTCGACGACATTGACCCTGAGTCAGTTTTAGAGTGGAAAACCGGTGAAACGGTGCTGCTCTCAGGCAAGATCTTAACGGGTCGTGATGCGGCGCATAAACGCATTAAAGACATGCTTGACAAGGGTGAAGGTTTACCGGAAGGCGTTGATTTTAAAAATCGGTTTATCTACTACGTGGGGCCTGTTGATGCGGTGGGTGATGAAGTTGTCGGCCCGGCTGGCCCTACAACATCGACGCGCATGGATAAATTTACCGATATGATGCTAGAACAAACTGGCTTGCTCGGTATGATCGGTAAATCTGAGCGTGGCCCAGCGACGGTAAAAAGTATTAAAAAGAATAAAGCGGTTTATTTAATGGCTGTAGGCGGCGCAGCTTATCTGGTGTCAAAAGCGATCAAAAAGTCACGTGTGGTCGCTTTTGCCGATCTGGGCATGGAAGCGATCTATGAATTTGATGTTGTTGATATGCCAATGACGGTTGCTGTTGATACCAATGGCATTTCAGCTCACGTTGAAGGACCGGCTATCTGGAAACTAAAACTCAGTGAATAAACAGTATCCGTGAGGTTTATTGTTCCAGTCATAAATTTTTATTTTCGACGCCTTAAATTGAGCCGTAAATTGTTTTAATTTATCTAAATGCGGTAACTGTTGTTGCCGCTTTGTTATTCTTTATCTAACCATCACCACTGCATTTTAATGTTATCAAATGCTTACCCCCACACCGGTGCTTTCCCGTTTCATCCCACACCATCACTACTCCTTGATGGGTATTGGTGATTTATCAACGACTTAAAAATGCGAACTAGGACAAGTTCAATACAATTGTTTCAAACATTTGTTTACATTAACTTGACATTTTGGTCATCTGGACGTAATTTTTAAACGTTCGTTTAAAAAGGTGTTAATTATGGTCAGTAAGTTGGATACAAAAACGCGCATTCTCGATGCAGCCGAAAGCTTGTTTGCTGAGCACGGGTTTTCAGATACCTCTTTACGCTTGATCACTACGCGAGCAAGTGTGAATTTGGCATCTGTTAATTATCATTTCGGTTCAAAGAAAGAGTTGATTCAGGCTGTTATAGCCCGACATCTCGAACTCTTCATGCCCCTACTGAATGAAAAATTAACCGCCTTGTGTTCACAGGATGAAAAACCAACATTGTTAGATGTATTTAATTGTTTTGTTGAACCGCTATTGGCGTTAGAGCAACAAAGTAAAAATGGTACTGTGATCTTTATGCAACTACTGGGTCGCAGCTATACTGATGAGCAAGGACATTTACGTTGGTTTACTACTACGCATTACGGTGAGGTCTTAACAAATATAACGAAGGCCTTATTAAAAGCCAACCCGGCACTGTCATCGCAAGAGTTATTCTGGCGACTGCATTTCACGCTGGGTACCGCGGTATTTACGATGGGATCAAGTGGCGCATTGATGGATATTGCGAAAGCTGATTTTAATCAAGATATTGATGTTGAGGGGTTAATTCGTAAAGTTATCCCCTATTTAGCATCGGGTATGAGTACCTCAACTACAACTATGTAGAAGTAATTAAGCTGTTTTGATTCTGTGCAGACAAGATCACAACGGGTGAAACAAAAGGAAATAATTATGAGCGCAATGAGTGAGTTTAGAAAAAATAATATCACAGCACCCCTATTTAAGGTTTTTAAGAAGATCTTACCACCGCTTTCTCAAACTGAGCAGGAAGCAATGGAATCAGGCAGTGTCTGGTGGGACGGTGATTTATTTGCAGGTAATCCTGATTGGAATAAAATGCTGAGCTACCCTGCACCTAAATTGAGTAAAGATGAGCAAAGTTTCATTGATAATGAACTCAAAACACTGATGAGTATGCTGGATGATTATAAAATCGTTCATGAAGATAGAGACCTACCAAAACCAGTTTGGGATTTTATCAAATCAAACGGTTTCTTTGCGCTTATCATTCCAAAAGAATACGGCGGTAAAGCATTTTCAGCTTACGCAAACTCAACGATTGTAACGACAATTGCAACGCGCAGTTTATCTGCCGCGGTAACCGTTATGGTACCGAATTCATTAGGCCCTGGTGAGCTACTTGCTCATTACGGTACACAAGCAGAAAAAGATCGCTGGTTACCAGGCCTTGCCAATGGTACTGAAGTGCCATGTTTTGCACTTACCGGTCCGGAAGCAGGTTCTGATGCGGGTGGCATCCCAGATATGGGGCGTGTAGTAAAAGAAGAATTTGAAGGCAAAGAAACCTTAGGTATCCGTCTATCATGGAGCAAGCGTTACATTACCCTCGCACCAGTAGCAACTGTACTTGGTCTGGCATTTAAATTACAGGACCCTGATGGTTTAATTGGAGACCAAGTTGATATAGGTATCACTTGTGCACTGATCCCTGCATCGCATGAAGGTGTTCAATTGGGTGACCGCCACTTCCCTATGGGTTTGGCGTTCATGAATGGGACTACTTACGGTGAAGATGTATTTATCCCACTCGAGTGGGTGATTGGTGGACCTGCTATGGTCGGCAAAGGTTGGCGTATGCTGGTTGAATGTCTCTCTGCGGGTCGTGGTATTTCGTTACCGGCTCTGGGCACGGCATGTGGTCACTTAACTGCGCGTATGACAGGTGCTTACTCATTTGTTCGTAAACAGTTCGGTTTATCAATTGGTAAATTTGAAGGTGTGCAAGAGTCGCTTGCCCGTATTGGTGGTTTAACATACCAACTTGAAGCGGCTCGTAAATTTACTACGGGTGCACTAGATTTAGGTCAAAGTCCAGCAATTGTCACCGCGATCTCTAAATATCATATGACAGAGATGGCACGTACTGTTGTTGACGACGCACTTGATATTCAAGCGGGTAGTGGCATTCAATGTGGACCGAAGAACTATTTATCAAGCGCATACTGGGGGATCCCGGTTGCGATCACGGTAGAGGGTGCAAATATCCTTACTCGTAACTTGATGATCTTCGGCCAAGGTGCAACACGTTGTCACCCATACGTACTGGGTGAACTGCAAGCAGCGGCAAATCCGAATGAGAAGGAAGGTCTTGATCAATTTGATGCACTGTTGCTGAAACACATTGCATTTGGTACGAAAAACTTCTTCGGTGCTTTAGGCCAGGGTCTGACGGGCGGTGTATTTAACTCGGCACCCGTTTCTGGTCCGACTAAGCAGTATTACAAGCAATTAACGCGCATGAGCAAAGCATTGGCAATGTGTGCTGACGTCTCTATGTTAGTGCTTGGCGGTGATTTGAAACGCCGTGAAATGATTTCTGCTCGTTTAGGTGATGTACTAAGTAACCTTTATCTTGCATCTGCGACACTGAAACATTTTGAAGAGCAAGGCCGTCAGGCTGAAGATCTCCCTATGTTGTCTTGGGCTATTGAGCGTAATTTATATGAGATTGGTAAAGCCTTTACAGGTTTCTTCCAAAACTTTGGTAATAAAGCCATTGCCCGTACGTTAAAAACAGTGGTATTCCCGTTTGGTATCAACTACAAGATGCCTGCAGATGATACTGCTAAAGCGATCTGTGAAGTATTGCTGAAACCAAGTGAAGCACGTGATCGTCTCACGCACCTTTGTTATGTGGGTAATGAAAACGATGCGAACACGGCTATCTTTGATATGGAATCAGCGTTCCAGGCTATGTACAAAGTGCAGCCAATTGAGAAGAAAATTGCAATTGCCGCCGCCAAGGGTACCCTACCACGTAAACTTGCCGCGAAAGTTGCAGCACCGCTGGCCGTTGAGAACGGTATCATCACACAAGCGGAAGCAGATGAATTACTCGCTGCTGATGCGTTGCGTTTTGCTGCCATTAATGTGGATTCGTTTACTGCAGAAGAGTTTGCTGGGTTCTCAAACGTAGTTAAAAACGAACAAGTTGCATAACACGTTCGTCAAGATTTAGTATGAAAAAAACCGAGCTTAGCTCGGTTTTTTTATAACTGAATTGCTATAATCCGATATCATAACGGGTATTATTTAATTGTCACAATTTTGGTGGTATTGGTTGAACCCACTGTTTCCATCTTATCACCAAGTGTTAGCAGAACAATATCTCCCGCATTGAAGTAGCCAGTTTGCTTAAGCACTGCAATCGCGCCTTGCACGGTTTGCTCCTGGTTTAGGTCTTCTGTACTAAACAGTAGCGGTGTAACCCCACGGTACAGGGCCGTTGAGTTCAAGGTTTTTTGATGAGGTGATAATGAGAAGATCGGTAAACCCGAGCTGATCCGAGACATCAGCAACGGGGTTGTACCAGACTCGGTTAATGCCACAATCGCTTTTACACCTGTTAAGTGGTTAGCCGCATACATAGTGGACATCGCAATGGTTTCTTCGATTGAGCTAAAGGTATAGTCAATACGGTGGTTGGATACCTTGATACTCGGGTGGGTTTCAGCGCCAAGGCAAACCTCTGCCATGGCTGTCACCGTCTCTACCGGGAATTCACCGGCGGCTGTTTCTGCAGACAGCATCACAGCATCGGTGCCATCGAGTACTGCATTGGCGACATCCATTACCTCTGCACGAGTGGGCATCGGGTTGTGGATCATCGATTCCATCATCTGAGTTGCCGTGATCACCACGCGATTATATTTCCGGGATAAATGGATCAGGGATTTTTGCACCCCGACTAGTGCTGCATCCCCGATTTCTACACCGAGATCGCCACGTGCTACCATAATGGCATCAGAGGCTAAGATGATCTCTTTCATGGTTTCTTGTGTCGCTACGGTTTCAGCGCGTTCTACTTTCGCGCAAATCTTGGCATTTGAACCGGCTGCAACGACGAGTTTTCGAGCGTAATCAATATCACTGCCGTTACGCGGGAACGAGACCGCCACGAAATCTACATCAATTTTTGCTGCCGTAATAATATCTGCTTTATCTTTGTCGGTGAGCGCCTCGGCAGATAAACCACCGCCTTTTTTATTGATGCCTTTATTATTAGACAGTGGACCAGCCACCGTGACTTCAGTGTGAATCTCTTGCCCTTTTATCTTAACAACACTTAATTGCACGCGTCCGTCATCAAGTAATAAGATATCACCCTGGCATACATCTTTGGCCAGGTCTGGATAATCGATACTGACCCGTTCTTGGGTACCTGCCGTTTTATCAAATCCTGCGTCTAAGCAGAATTTGTCACCCAAGTTAAGCTGGATTTTATCTTCGAGAAATTTAGATACACGAATTTTTGGACCTTGCAGATCCCCCAGAATAGCCACATGTTTATTGTGTTTTTTGGCGATAGCCCGCACTTGTTCGGCTCTTTTAACATGATCTTCGGCATTACCATGAGAGAAGTTCATTCGCACCATGTCGGCGCCGGCGAGAATAATTTTCTCTAAATTGTTATCGCGGTCAGTGGCAGGCCCAAGGGTAGTGACAATTTTAGTACGACGTAACATGATGTGCTCCATATCAGTGATTATATGATTTAATTTGTCAGGTGAGTGCTTAGTAAATGTAGTGAGTATATCGAGGGTTGATTACAGTTTTTTAGTTGAAGAAATAAAAATGGCCACTTACGTGACCATTTGGTAGCTAATCGATTTTGTTAAATCTGGAATCTTTAATAGCCGATTTTACTTTCTTCAGATTCTCTCTGAACTTATCCCCACGACGCAGGGTAAAGCCTGTTGCCAGTACATCAACTAATACCAGCTGTGCGACGCGAGACGCCATCGGCATATAGACATCGGTATCTTCTAATATATCGAGCGAGATAACCAGATTACAGTATTCTGATAACGGTGAATCTTTTGCCGTTATACCAATAACAACCGCATCATTCTCACGTGCCAGTTTAGCCACGTCAACCATACTCTTAGTCCGGCCTGTGTGTGAAAACAGGACGACTACTGAATCTTCGGTACTATTTATGACACTCATTCTTTGCATCATGATATCGTCAAAACAGATCACAGGTACGTTGAAGCGGAAAAATTTATTTTCTGCATCACGGGCAACGGAGGCGGAAGCCCCGAGACCAAAGAATGAGATTTGTTTGGCCTGGATAAGGAGATCAACCGCTTTATTAATCAGCTCTGGTTCTAGGCTATTTTTTGCTGAATCAAGGTGTGCAATTGTGCTTTCAAAAATTTTATTAGTATAAACTTCTGGGCCATCATTCGCTTCTACGTTTCTGTTAACGTAGGGTGTTCCATTAGCAAGGCTCTGCGCTAAGTGCAGTTTAAAGTCTGGGTAACCCTTGGTATCTAGGCGACGGCAAAAACGATTGACAGTGGGCTCACTGACATCTGCAATTTTTGCCAGTGTTGCAATACTGGAATGGATCGCAGACTGTGGCGATTCAAGAATAACATCCGCAACTTTCTTTTCTGATTTACTGAAAATCTCCAAGTTTTGGATTATTTTTTCGAGCATACTCATTATATTTTCCTGGCAAACTCTGCTAAGGGTATGTGGTAAAAGTAGTGATGGTAAATGCACATCTATGCTTACATTATAAACCTTGTTGGAGATTTATTACGACAGTGATGTAAAAAACATGATGTAAGTCGAATTAATATTGCATTTTATTTCATATTTTAGCACTGTTTTGGTTGATTTCGTGATTTTATTACAATGATCAAGGGTTTTTAGCACAATAGTGAATTTAATTCGCCCAGATAGCGCATTCATTCTGTAGGTTTATAACAAAGGGGATCATTTTGTATTTAAGAATATGGGATGGTAATTTAGTCCCTAATTAAATGTCACCGTCGGCGCACGATGTAGATAATGGTTTTTAATTATCAAAAGCTTACATCCAACATTCTGAAATAAAATGCCACAGGTTGTAAGGGCCGTAGAAAGACAAGATTCGATATTTTCTGAGTGCATACTAGGCTTTATTTATTAAGGTATGTAACTAACTAACCAACCATGAGTTTGCCGGGTATAGCAAGCCTATAAAACAAGCCTATAAAATAATGGAGCTTATTATGATTAGTACTTTCGATATATTTAGTATCGGTATCGGGCCATCCAGCTCACACACTGTCGGCCCGATGCGGGCAGCTTTTTATTTTGTTCAGCACCTGAACGCTGCCTCTGGGGTAAATTCTGTCGAGCAGATAAAAATCGAACTGTTCGGTTCATTAGGCCAGACGGGCCTTGGTCATGCAAGTGACCGTGCTGTCATCCTTGGGCTGGCTGGATTTGAGCCGGATAAAATAGATCCGGCAGAGGTACCAGCTATTTTAGCGGCGATTGAGCAATATCAAAGTGTCCAACTTGGCAGGCTGGGCTTCGTTCCCTTTAACTGCGCAACTGACATTATATTACACCAGGATAAAAACCTGCCTTATCACAGTAATGGTATGACTATTACCGCGTATAGTGAAGGTGACGCTGTCCTGAGAAAAACTTACTATTCTGTCGGTGGCGGTTTCATTATTGATCATGACCATATCGGCGTGTCATTAGTACCCAGTGCAAAAGTAAAGCCCAAGTATAAATTTGATAGTGCTGATGAGTTGTTGCGCTTATGCCATCAACATCAGTTATCTATCGCAGAGCTGATGTATGAAAATGAACGGCAGATTGCGAGTGATGATGAGATTGATCAACAGTTAGCATTATTGCATAAAATCATGTTTGACTGCATTAAACTCGGTTGTCAGCACGCGGGTATTCTACCCGGTGGGTTGAAGGTGAAACGGCGTGCACCGGAACTGTTTAAAAAGCTACAGTCACCAAATGCCAGACAAGACGTCTTTCATGCCATGGACTTTGTCAATATGTATGCCATGGCGGTCAATGAAGAAAATGCTGCTGGAGGTCGGGTGGTGACCGCGCCGACTAATGGTGCTGCCGGTATTATTCCTGCTGTAATGTATTTTTATGATCAATTTGTTGCTCCGCTCAATAAGGAACTGATCAAAACCTATCTACTGACTTGTGCTGCTATTGGCATCTTGTATAAAAAAAATGCATCTATCTCAGGTGCTGAAGTGGGGTGTCAGGGTGAGGTTGGGGTCGCCTGCTCTATGGCGGCAGCTGGCCTTACGGCAATTCGGGGGGGAAGTTTAGAGCAGGTTGAACACGCCGCTGAAATTGGCATGGAGCATAATCTTGGATTAACGTGTGATCCCGTTGCTGGTTTGGTCCAGATCCCCTGCATTGAGCGTAACGCTGTGGGGGCAGTACAGGCCATTAACGCTTCACGCATGGCACGGTTAGGTACGGGTGAGCATAAGGTTTCGTTAGATCAGGTTATTAAGACGATGAAAGCGACGGGTGATGATATGAAAAGTAAATATAAAGAGACATCAAAGGGGGGGTTAGCGATCAACGTTACGGTCTGCTGATTAGATGCAGGTGATCAGGATTTGTATTTCATACCCAAGGTTGAGACTGAGCCGCGAGTACGACCTAATTTGTCATAGGTAATATTATTACGTGAGCGGCTGCGAATAATGGTATCCGTGAGCCGTTTTGAATTTCGCAGATTTAATTCAATTAATTTACCATTTACATCATTTAATTCTTGGCACTGCTTAAGCACTACTTCTATTTTTTCTTTCTTTTCCAGATATTTGGCTACTAATTCAGCCACATCAATGTGCTGGCTTATTTTGACATCCAACTCGGCAATTTGTGTCACAATCCCTTGTTTCACATCGCAGAGCTTTTCTAGGGTCGCCAAGTCTCGTGACTCAAGCGCAGACTTTTCATCCGCTAACAGTGCCAGTAGTTGTTCTACTTGTAATGCTTGTAGATCGAGTAATTCTGGTAATGTTTTTATCATGGTTTAAACATATCGTTATGTGGTAAATTCCACGTTTTATACGGAGATATTACCAAATTAGACTAACTGAGATTCAAAGTTAGCCATATTTTTTGCTAATGTGTTGGCATCAACCTGATAACTACCATCGGAAATTGCTTTTTTTAAACTCGCAACTTTCGATTCATTAACGGGGGTGCCCTGAGCTAAATCATGTTCCATAGCGGTCAAACTTTTGGCTTGTGGGGTGATATTAACCGAGTCGCCTTGAGATACTTGTGATTGCGCTGGCTGAGCATTGGTACTATTCTGTACTTGAGAATTAGTACTATTTTGTACTGTTGCTTTCTGCTGCGCACCCCTTGTCTGCTCAAGTTGATGATTACGATTATTTAAATTTATGGCCATCTTATTACCTATCGAATTGTAAACAGGTGTTCCAAAATTATATCGACCTATCGATATAAAACTTTAGAAATATTTAATATTATATTTAATCGTTAATATTCTATAGTTAATAGTTAATTTGGATCACGCCAGATGCCTGGACAGCGCCGGAAACAGTACGTTTCGATTTGCGATTGCGAACATTGATTTTTTCACCCAAAATGCCATTGTTCAGTGCTACCCCATCCGTTTTTACCGTAAGATTACCTACAGAGCTTGTAATTGTAACGCTTTCCCCTTTACACACAAGACATATATGTCGAGCTGAGATCATTTGCTCGTTTGCGACTTGTCTTTTTAACCGCGCATGGGCAACAAATGCTAAGTCTGAAATATAACCTGAGCGTAATAAAGCGCGATTCATATATTTTATTTTAGTATTGTTTTCTGTTAATAGGCTGCCTTTTGACAGCGGTCTTCTGCTCACCACTACGGGTACAAGTCGAATTATTTTGACTTGTACATATACCTGCCATGCATCCGGTTTACGGCAGCTTATCTGTACTGTCGCGGCACGTTGCAAACTTTTATTTCCTACCAGTGTCGCTGACATATTGCCTTCACAGTGCGATAATACTATCCTGAGGTCAATATTTGTTACATCTATGCTCACTCTTTCATTTTTAGAGATTAATAGTTGCTCTTTGATGAAAGATTCAGCAAACTCTTCTGCAGCTTGGTGACTATCTGTCGCGGCAAATGTATTAGGACTATAGCCCAGTACGGACATACAACAAAATAGCATTGATAAAAAAATATATTTAAGCATTTTGGTTCGAGGCCGATAAAAAGTTAATCGCTACTTTTGGACAGTTTCCAGGGTGTCAAATTGTTGACTGCTTGATTAAGTATTCGATAGATATAAATGAATATAATGGTAAGCAATAATTAAGCCATTTTTGATTAATAATAACTAAGAATTACCTATAAGGATGGATCATGGCAGGATTACTCGATACGGTCAATCAACGTACACAACTGGTTGGACAAAACCGCCTGGAACTGCTTCTGTTTCGCTTAAACGGACGTCAGCGTTTTGGTATTAACGTATTTAAAGTAAAAGAAGTATTGCAGTGCCCCCCACTGACTATACTGCCTAAACTGAGCGGTGTGGTCAGGGGAATTGCACATATTCGTGGTAAGACGATTTCTGTGATCGATTTAAGTTTAGCTACTGGCGGGCGTCCGATCGAAGACCTGAGCAAAGCATTTATCATCATTTCGGAATATAATCGTTCGGTACAAGGCTTTTTAGTGGGTGGTGTTGAACGTATCATTAACATTAATTGGGAAGCAATTTTACCACCGCCGAAGGGAACTGGGCGCTTTAGTTACCTGACCGCTATTACTGAAGTGGATAAAGAATTGGTCGAAATCATTGATGTTGAAAAAATTCTGCATGAAGTTGCTCCAGTGAAAACAGATGTCAGTGAGAAAATGCTTGAAAGTGTGACTGAGATTGATAAAAAAGCCATCGAAAAAATTATTTTGGTCGTTGATGACTCCAGTGTGGCGCGTAATCAAATTAAAAAAGCCGTCTCTGATCTGGGTTTTGGCATCGTATTGGCGAAAGATGGGCGTGACGGGTTAAATAAATTACGGGAAATAGCGGAAAAAGGCCCCATTGCCGATCAGATTGCTCTGATGATTTCGGATATAGAAATGCCAGAAATGGATGGTTATACCTTGACCGCCGAAGTGAGAAATGATCCGGCTTTAAATAGCTTGTATGTGATTTTGCATACCTCATTAAGCGGTGTCTTTAACCAAGCCATGGTAACAAAAGTAGGGGCGAATGACTTTATTGCCAAATTTAATCCTGACGAACTAGCTGGGGCTGTGATTAAAGCACTAAAATAGAAATAGCTTAAAAAATTATCGCTTATAGCCAATTAGCATATTTCTTACATAATTTATAAAGATTGAAAAGTTGAGTGGATAAATAGTGCAAACATTGTCAAACGAAGTTTATAACCGTTTTAGTGAATTTCTTGAAATTCAGTGCGGTATTGTATTAGGTCAAAATAAACAGTATTTAGTTAAAAGTCGGTTATTACCACTATTAACTAAGCATAAAATGAGTAGCTTGACGGAATTAGTGCAAAAATCGATGACCATGTTGGCGCGTGATTTACGTAACGATGTTATTGATGCCATGACAACGAATGAAACATTGTGGTTTCGCGATGTATACCCGTTTGAGTATTTAAAGGCACAGTTATTACCCTCATTAATGAGTAATGGCCAGGCTATTAGAATTTGGTCGGCTGCATCATCATCTGGCCAAGAGGCTTTTTCGATCGGTATGTCGGCGATTGAAACCCAGGAAAAACAGAATCGACTGGTTAAGCCGAATCTGCAGATCTTGGGTACGGATATTTCGCCAACGATGATCGATCATTGTAAAGCGGGCATTTATGATAAATTGGCGTTGGGGCGCGGTTTGTCAGATGAACGTAAACGTCAATTTTTCACTCAATTACCTGACGGCAAGATGAAAGTAAATGATCCGGTTAAGCAATTGACCTCGTTTCGAGAGATTAATTTGTTAGAGAGCTATGCGCTTTTAGGTAAATTCGACATCATTTTCTGTCGTAATGTGTTGATCTATTTTTCTCCTGAAATTAAAAGTAAGATCCTGAATCAGTTTGCGACTGCGCTGAAACCGGGGGGAATTCTATTTCTCGGGGCATCTGAATCGCTTACTGGCTTAACAGATAAATTTGAAATGGTACGTTGCAATCCTGGCATTGTGTATAAACTTAAATAACCACCTGATTTAGAAAACAAAAAGTAGTCATAAAAAATGCGGCTAGGTATTAGCCGCATTTATACCCATGACCATTCATTATTGGCGGTTTTTTGCCGCTTTACCGTCAAAAAAGTTTCTTTCAGTTATTCTCCACGCCTACGTTCTGCTACCTTTCAGTGATATAGCATTATTTTTTGTATATAAAAATCTGTGCTTAGTACCGGATTAACAGGCTTATATGGTGATTCCTCACTGCCTTCATCTCTTCAGTTTATCCTTTAATTTTTTATTGGCACACATGTTGCTTTAAGTAAATATACTAAGGTAATAAGATAAACAGATGTTTGACATCGTCATTTGCAGTGTAATTGTTGGCTGTATAAAAATGGTTAGGAGCGTTCATGGCAATTAATTTTGATAAAGCATTAGGTGTGCACCAATATTCAGTCGGTGTTCGAGAACGCCGTGCTGAAGTACTCGCCAGTAATATTGCAAATGCAGATACGCCGGGATTTAAAGCCAAAGATTTAAGCTTTAAAGATGCACTTGCCAGTGCCACTCAGGGGCGTGGATTTAATTTATCAAAAACCAGTGAACATCATATATCAGGCTTTAAAGATGTCGGAACTGATTTACAGTTTCGTATTCCGAATCAACCTGATACAGGCGATGGTAATACGGTTGATGTGCAAACGGAACGTGCCAGTTTTATGCAAAACAGTATGGAATACCAAGCCTCGCTATCATTTTTAAGCAGTAAAATCCAAACTATGCGCAAGGCAATTAAAGGAGAATAGTCATGAGTTTATTTCGAGTCTTTGATGTTGCCGGTTCGGCAATGAGTGCGCAATCGGTAAGATTAAACACGACAGCCAGTAACCTTGCCAATGCGAATAGTGTCAGCAGTAGTATTGATGAAACTTACAAAGCACGTTACCCGGTGTTTCAAGCGCAGCTTGAAGAAGCCAATGCGGCACATAATGACGCAGTTGGCGTAAATGTTGCTGGCATAATTGAAAGTGATGCGCCATTAGTGAATGAATATAATCCGAACCATCCACTCGCGGACAAAGATGGTTTTATATATCGCCCGAATGTAAATGTTATGGAAGAGATGGCAAATATGATTAGTGCCTCTCGTTCTTATCAGACGAACGTGCAAATAGCTGAATCAGCTAAACAAATGCTGAATAAGACATTAACGTTAGGCCAGGGTTAATAGAGGGTATTGGTTGTGACAACTATCAACAATAACAACAACAGTGTAGCTGACTTTGCCAGTCAGTTTAAAACTGAAACAAAGGGTGCGGCAGAGCAGGCGGCAGAAACTAACCGCAAAGAGCTTGGCCAGGAAGACTTTTTCTCATTGTTAACACAACAGCTTGCCTATCAGGATCCGTTTAAACCGGCAGAGAACTCTGAGATGGTTGCGCAGATGGCATCTTTCTCTACTGCCGATGGCATTGCCAATATGGACAGTAAGTTTCAAGAACTCAATACCATTATGAGCTCAAACCAGGCCCTTCAGGCATCGAGTTTAGTGGGTTCTAAAGTGCTGGCACCGTCATCTGAAGCTTATTTAGCGCAAGGAGATAACGTCGCCGGACGGATTGAATTACCTCAAACTGCGCCTAATTTGCGTCTGCAAATTGCCAATAAAGTTGGCGAAGTTGTTAAGGTGTTGGATCTTGGTGCTCAGCAGGCCGGAGCGGTTAGCTTCGATTGGGATGGCACCGATATCCAGGGTAACAAGGTTGCGGAAGGCAACTATCGCTTAAAAGCGTCGGCGTCAATTGACGGAACTGCGCAAGACCTGAAAATTTCAAGTTTCCAGCACGTCGAAAGTGTCAATATTGGTAATACCGGGGCCGGTATTATGTTGAACTTAAAAGGCATGGGGAGTTTACCTCTCAGTCAAGCGATGGAAGTTGCTGGAAACAAAACTAACTAAATTTATTAAAGAGGAAGTATTATGTCATTTAACATCGCCTTGAGTGGGATCAATGCTGCTCAGAAAGATCTTAATACCACAGCAAATAATATTGCTAACGTAAATACAACGGGTTTTAAAGAGTCACGCGCTGAGTTTGGTGATGTTTATGCGACATCTATTTTTTCTAATGCAAAGACATCGATTGGTAACGGTGTTGCCACCTCACACGTCGCGCAACAGTTTCAGCAAGGCAGTTTAAACTTTACTGAAAACTCGCTGGATCTGGCGATCAACGGGAATGGCTTTTTTGTTACTTCAGATGGCATGGAGTCAATGGATCGTGGCTACACGCGTGCTGGGGCATTTAAGCTCGATTCCAGTAGTTTTGTCGTTAACTCTGCAGGTAACTACCTGCAAGTCTATGATGTTAATGATGACGGTACACCAAAAGCCGTCAGTATGGCAGCGACTAAACCGCTTCAGATCCCCGATACTGCCGGTGTACCACAATCAACTAGCAACGTCGATATGTCGATGAACTTACCTGCGACCGACGCATTATTGGATCCTACTAACTTTGATCCAACCGACAGTGCCACTTTTAGTGCGGCCACTTCCGTCTCTATCTATGACTCTTTAGGTGAGTCCCATACCATGTCGACGTATTATGTAAAAGATGGCACGGCAGGGGCACCGGCAAATTCATGGTTAGAATTTAACTATATGGATGATCAGGCGCTGGATGTAACGGGTGGTCAAGCCGTCGCTGCAGCACCTGGGTCGCCTGTTAAACCGACGGCTGTTCGCCTTACCTTTGATTCTTCGGGGTTGATGCAAACGCAAACGCCGATGCCGGCACAAACTGTTGCCCTTGGTGCGCTGTTGACTAATGGTGCAGATTCGGCTCAGCGAGTCAATCTTAATTTTAATAACCCCACCCAGTTTGCATCTGCTTTTGAGATCTCTAAATTGGAGCAAGATGGTGCCACTGTCGGCCGTTTAACTGGGATTGATATCGGTCCTGAAGGCATGGTGGTAGCAAGTTATAGTAACGGTAGTAATGACAAGCTTGGCATGATTGCGATGGCAAAGTTTGCGAATGTGCAGGGACTGAGTCAGACTGGCGATACCGCTTGGCGCCAGTCCCAGCTTTCTGGCGATGCAATAGCCGGTGAACCTAATTCCGGTACATTTGGTAAAATTAGTTCTTCAGCATTGGAACAGTCGAATGTAAACCTGACCAGTGAACTGGTCGATTTGATCACGGCACAGCGTAACTATCAGGCAAACTCGCGCACCTTAGAGGTGAACTCTAAACTGCAAGATACGGTACTACAAATACGTTAATAATTTGATGTAATGAGTTTTATGTTCAAAAGCCATCCTATTTGGGGTGGCTTTTTTGTTTCTGGCATCCTAATTGCTTATTGTTAATTAAGTGATAGTAGTTTTGCTATTTTCAGGAAAAGTGACAGAGGATTGACGAATGGACAATATGCTTTATATCTCGATGTCGGGTGCTAAAGAAAATATGAACGCATTGGCTGTTCGTGCCAATAACCTCGCAAATGTGAATACGCATGGTTTTAAATCTGACTTTGAGCAAGCACGTTCGATGCAAGCTTTTGGAGAAGGTTTACCAACCCGTGTTTTTTCCATCACGGAAAGCCCCGGGCAAGATTTTACTGCCGGTGCGCTGCAGCTAACAGGCAATGATCTTGATGTCGCAATTCAAGGTGATGGCTGGCTGAGTGTATTAGATAAAAATAATAATGAGAGTTATACCCGAGGCGGCAGTTTACACATCAATGCCAATGGTGAATTGCTTACCGCATCTGGACACCCGGTTCTTGGCGAAGGCGGTCCGATCATTATTCCGACGCCGATTGAGCGAATCAAGATTCATTCCGATGGTCGGATCGAGGTTCGTCCTCAAGGTGCCCCGGCAAATGCGCTTGAAGAGGTTGACCAATTAAAACTCGTTAATCCAAATGTAAAAAATTTAATTAAGGGTGAGGATGGTATGTTCCGGCTCGCAGACGGCAAGCCCGCGCCTGCGGCTGAAAATGTACAAATCGCGGGTGGTGCACTTGAAACCAGTAATGTGAGTGCAGTCGGTGAATTGACTGGAATGATTAATTTACAGCGTCAGTTTGAAATGCAAATAAAAATGATGAAAACCGCGGAAGAGAACGACAAGGCATCAGATAGCCTGTTACGTATTGGTTAGATCCAAATAGCATAAATTAAACGAGGAATCAGTTATGCATCCTGCATTATGGATAAGTAAAACGGGTTTGGAAGCGCAACAAACCAATATATCAACAATTTCAAATAATCTTGCTAATGCCAGCACCGTGGGCTTTAAGAAAGAGCGGGCTATTTTTGAAGATCTCTTGTACCAGGCGGTTAATCAGCCCGGCGGGCAGTCATCACAAAATACCAAGCTTCCTTCAGGTTTGATGCTGGGTACGGGTACACGTGTAGTGGCCACTCAGAAAGATCACTCTCAGGGTAATATGATGACGACAGAAAACTCGTTGGACCTGATGATCAGTGGTCGGGGTTATTTCGAGATCGAGATGCCAGATGGTTCCACTTCATACAGCCGTAATGGCCAATTCACCCTCAATGATGAAGGTATCATTGTTACCCCTGGTAGTGGTTATCCCTTGCAGCCGCAGATCCAGATCCCGGCCGATGCCCAAACCATTACGGTCTCAGAAGATGGTGAAGTGTCGGTGAGTTTACCCGGACAGTCTAACAACCAAACCGTAGGCCAGTTAAATATCTCTGATTTTGTTAACCCAGGCGGACTTCAGCCAGTCGGACAGAATCTATACATTGAAACCGGTGCAAGTGGCGGCGCAGTGCAAGGTATACCGAGTAATGAAGGACTCGGCAAACTGGTCCAAGGTGCGATAGAAACGTCAAATGTGAACGTAACTGAAGAGCTGGTGAACCTGATCGAAAGTCAGCGGGTTTATGAAATGAATTCAAAGGTGATCTCAGCGGTTGATGAGATGCTGAGTTACACCAATCAGCAACTTTAATCGCTAAAGACTAAAGACTAAAGACTAAAGACTAAAGATAGAAAATTTAAAATAGAGAGTTATTATGCGTAATATTATCTTTGCCATTTGTGTATTCATGCAACTTGCCGGTTGTACCTCATTGATCAAGGTGAAAGAAAATGTGGTCACCAAAAATGAGTCTGAAACTAAAACAGAAGACGCAAAAGAACCTGAAGAGGTGACTGAGAAACCGCAGCAAGACTCACCGGATTACGCCCCTGTTGTGCCGGATGATAAGCCGGTGCAGGCAAAGGTGACGGGGTCATTATTTAACCCGTTGTATAATAATAATATTTTTTCAGATATTAAAGCCCGTCGCGTCGGCGATATTATTACAGTAAAGCTAACTGAATCAACCACAGCCAAGAAGCAGGCTAGCTCCAGCCTGGGGAAAGACAATTCGTTTGAGCTTGATCCCGTTAGTGTGGGTGGTCAGGAAGTCAATATTCAAGGTTATACCATCGAAGGCAGCCTAAAGCAGTCGAGTTCTTTTGCTGGTAACGGCTCAGCGGATCAGAGTAACAGTTTAAAAGGCAATATTTCCGTCACAGTGGTCAAAGTATTACCGAATGACAACCTGGTGATCCGCGGGGAAAAATGGTTAATGTTGAATAATGGCAATGAATATATCCGCCTTACTGGGTTATTGCGCCCGCAGGACGTGGATGCTAAAAATATGGTTGATTCGTCGCTTATTGCCAATGCCCGTATACAATACGGTGCGGTCGATGATTTAGGCGAAGCACAAATGCAGGGTTGGGCAACCAAATTTCTGAACAGTTCTACCTGGCCTTTCTAGTACAGTAAGACGTTTGTGTATCAGCCAAAAAATTGGCACTAGTTTTTGATTTTTAACGGTTAGTAGTTAGTACAATTTGTATTATTACAACAACATTCCCGAAAATGGCAGGTTTATTATATGAAGTTAGTGTCGCGGTTAACATTAGAGCGCAGGGTTATTATAGGTATTTTTATAACCGCTGTTGTCAGCTTTTTTGCCTGTATTAATATGGCACAAGCTGCGCGTATTAAAGACATTAGCTCGGTGCAAGGCGTTCGAGATAATCAGCTGATTGGTTATGGTTTAGTGGTAGGTTTACCGGGCACGGGTGAAAAAAGTAATGCTTTTTCTGAGCAGAGCTTCAAAACTATGTTAACTAAATTTGGTATCACGATGCCAGATGGTGCCAAGGTCAAAATTAAGAATGTGGCCCCCGTTGCGGTGAGTGCGGTGTTACCGGCGTTTACTAAACCGGGGCAAAAAATTGATGTGACGGTTGCTGCGATTGGCGAAGCCAAAAGCCTGCGCGGTGGTTTGTTGTTACAAACCTTTCTGAAAGGGGCAGACGGTAAGGTTTATGCGTTGGCACAAGGGAGCTTAGTGGTCGGTGGACTGGGCGTAGAAGGTAAAGATGGCTCAAAAGTGATCATTAATACGCCCACTGTTGGGCGGATCAGCAGCGGTGCAATTGTCGAGCGAGAAGTGGCCAATCCTTTTGGTGATGGTGATTATTTGACGTTTAACTTAAACCGCAGTGATTTCTCCAATGCTAAACGCCTAGCTGATTCTGTGAACAATCTTGTGGGGCCTAATACGGCGTATCCGATGGATGGGACGTCAATACGCGTCTTGGCACCGCGGGATATTTCACAGCGTGTGGCCTATTTGGCTACCTTAGAGAATTTAGAGCTTAAAATGGCAGATGAATCCGCCAAAATTATTGTTAATTCCCGTACTGGCACAATCGTTATTGGGCAAAATGTGCGGCTAAAACCCGCCGCTATCACCCATGGCGGCCTAACTGTGACCATTAATGAAACTCAGGAAGTTTCACAGCCAAATCCGTTTGCCAATGGAGAAACGGCTGTTACCAATAAATCGATGATCAACGTTACCCAGGAGGATGCACGGATGTTTAAACTCGATGCTGGCGCTACCCTTGATGACTTGATCCGTGCGGTTAATCAGGTGGGGATCGCACCGGGGGATCTGATGTCAATTCTGGAAGCATTAAAGGATGCCGGCGCACTCGATGGCCAACTGATTATTATCTAGTTTTGCCCCTCTTCTTTATTTATACCCATGAGCACTTTATTTTACACATTACTATTTTAGACAAGCTCCCTTCGAGGGCTTGTCTTGTTATTTCTTCCTTTTTATCTTTACCCTCCCTTATTTCACTATCAAAAGAATACTGGTCTGATAATTGCTTTGTTAACTTGCAGTGTAATTAATATATTTTAAGTCATTGATTTTGGTTTTATCTTGATCTGAATGACAAAATTATGGCGATATTTAGGCAGATAGCTAAATCGATAAGTAAGTCGGTAGCTAAGCAAATAGTTGAGTAGGCTCTATATGGATAATTCGTTCAAAAGCAATGTAAGCAGCAATGTCATGGACATTAAGAATCTGGATTCTTTGCGAAAGCGCGCATTGAGCAATGATGCGGGGGCATTAAAAGAGGTCGCGCAGCAATTTGAATCACTGTTTACGAATATGCTGATGAAAAGCATGCGTGAAGCCAATGCAGTCTTTGAAACGGATAGCCCAATGAACAATAATTACACTCAATTTTATCGTGACATGCAAGACAAACAGATGGCGGCAGATATGAGCCAGTCAGGCAGTTTAGGTCTTGCCGATGTGATCGTGCAGCAATTATCTAATGGTAGCGGCAATTATATGCCAGCATCATCCCTACAGGGAGACTCAGATCCGTTGAAAAAGTTGCAAGCTGCTGAAAAATCAAACCCAATGACAGATAAAACCCCTTTAGCGACAGATGAAATATCTTCATCGGCGGATAAAACCTCCTCATCGATGGATAAAAAAAGTCTAGAACAAGTCTCTGCCGCTGCACCAGAAGATGAAACGGAACAGGCACAAGTAGCGTCTCTGTCAGCACCCGTGGCTAAATCAGATCAGGTTGAGGCAAAACGCAAGATACATTTTGATAGCCCGCAAGACTTCATTTCATCATTAGCCCCTTTTGCTCAATCAGTGGCGAAAAAATTGAATGTTTCGCCAAATGTTTTACTGGCTCAAGCCGCGCTGGAAACGGGCTGGGGTAAGAAAGTATCGACAGATTCGACAGGTGAAAGCTCGCATAATTTATTCAATATAAAAGC